>NZ_DHYX01000081.1:18379-58590 GCF_002414285.1 Clostridium sp. UBA5119
GCATGGAAACAATATGAATGGTGGATATCAAAATCAAGGGCAATATATGAATAATGGAAATATGGGAATGGTTCCAGCTGGTAATGGTATGCCACAAGAAGTGATGACACAACAAGATGCTTTCCAAGATATTAGTGAATATAAACAAAGACTAAGAGGAATGAGGGAAGTTCAAGCCCTTACAGGTGAAATAGAAATACAAAATACAAATTCTATAATTATGTTTGGACAACAAGCTAGTGAGAATATATCAAAGGTATCAGATGCCTTACTTAATTCTATGAAGTCAGTTAAAGCAGAAGAAGCTGGAGAAATGTTAATTAACTTGACTAAAATTATGGACAAGTTTGATGTTGGAGAGCTTGAAAATGTAAAAGAGGGTTCAATGATTTCAAAGTTATTTAAGGGGGTTGGAAATACCGTTGCTAAGCTATTCCAAAAGTATGACACTATGGGATATGAGGTAGAAAAAGTATATGTATTATTAAAGAAGTATGAAAATGACATTAAAGAGTCGAATGCTAATTTGAAAAAATTGTATGATGGAAATTTAGAGTTTTATCAATTATTAGAGAAATATATAGTTGCAGGAGAAATAGCGCTTGAAGAGATTGATAGTTATATAAATCAAATTTCAATGGATAATTCTATGAATCAAGAAGAAAAGCAAATGATGATTCAAAAGCTGGAAATAAGTAAAGAGATGTTATCTCAGCGTGTATATGATTTACAAATTGCTGAGAATGTTGCTATACAAGCAGCACCAATGATTCAAACAATACAGCTATCTAACTTTAACTTAATGAGAAAGATAAATTCATCATTTATAGTAACTTTACCTATATTTAAGCAATGCCTAGCTCAGGCTGTTATATTAAAGAGACAAGAAATACAAGCTAAATCAATTAAGCAATTAGATGATAAGACCAATGAGTTAATTATGAGAAATGCTACAAATACAGCAAGACAGTCTGTTGAAATAGCTAAGATGGCATCAAGCAGTTCAGTATCTATTGAGACTTTAGAGAAGTCATATGATACTATAATGAAAGGTATTGAAGAGACTAAGGCTATTCAAGAAGCTAACAAAGTACAAAGAAATGAAAATTCAATTAAGCTTGAAAATCTAAAGCACAATATGAAGAAAAATATAGCAAGTGCTTAATAATGTCATAGAATATAGAGTCAATATGTAAAAAATTTATAACAAAATGTAGAAAATTCTGTATGGATAATTTTTTGTGTTATAATTTATCTATGACATAATGATATATTTAAATATGGAGGAGAGAGAAATGGGTATAAATTTAGGTGGAATTAAAGTTAATAGTAATCAATCTACTAGTAACAATGGGGAAGTCAATGCTCTGAATCTACAAAAGAATGATATTTTAGATTTGACTAAGAAAAATCCAGGACTTTTAGAAGTTGTTCTAGGAGCTGGATGGGATGTAGCAAATAATGGACAAGACTTCGATTTAGATATAGCAGCATTCTTACTAAATGGTAATAATAAAGTGGCAAATATTCCAGCTGATGTTATCTTCTTTAACAACATGAATGGGGAAGGTATTAGACTTGAAGGCGACAACAGAACAGGGGCTGGAGATGGTGACGACGAGAGAATACAAATAGATCTATCTAAAATAAGAAGAGATGTTGAAAAAATAGTATTTGTAGTTACTATTCATAATTCGCAAGCAAAGAGACAAACTTTTGGAATGGTTGAAAATTCTTATGTTAGACTTCTAGATGCAAAAAATAATGAAAGAGAAATATGTAGATTTAATTTAAAAGAAAATGGATCTACAGTTACTTCAGTAGTATTTGCAGAGCTTTATAGAGCTTCATCAGAATGGCAATTTAAAGCTATAGGGGAAGGCAAGATAGCAGATTTAAATGGTATATTAAGTCTTTATATGTAGTATAGAATACAAAAGTATACATAATATTAATAAAACTTTAAATAAGAAAGAAGGAAGCGGTATGTCAAATATATTAAACTTAGAAAAAAATGATATCTTGGATTTAACTAAAAAGGATCCATCTTTAAATAATATTTTATTAGGTTCAGGTTGGGATGTTGTTAAAAAGGGTTTCTTTAGTACGCAAAGCGACTATGATTTAGATTTAATTGCATTATTATTAGATAATAATGATAAGTTAATGGGAAAAGGTGGATTAATATACTTTGGAAACCAAAAAGGGACAGGTATCTATCTTCACGGAGATAATAGAACAGGAGCTGGAGATGGAGACGATGAAAAAATATCTATATCATTAAATAGTTTACCTGAAAATTGTAATAAGATTATTTTCGCAGTAAATATATATGATGCTGTGAAAAGAAAACAAAGTTTTTCAAAGGTAAAAAATGCATATGTTAGATTAGTTAATGAAGATAAAGGTAATGCTGAAATATGTAGATATAATTTAACTGATGAAGGTGGAGACAATACAGCTATAATATTTGCTGAACTTGAAAAAAGTAGTGGTGATTGGAAGTTTAAGGCAGTTGGAGAGTACTTACAAGCTTCAGTTTCATCATTAGCACAAAGATATAGATAGGGAGTGAGATAAATGGGAATTAACTTAGGTGGAAGTTTTGGTAATTTATCTAATAACAATAATAATACACAATCACAAGGCATAACTTTAGATTTAAATAAAAATGATGTTTTAGATCTAACAAAGAAAAATCCAGGACTTAAAAATGTAATTTTAGGAGCAGGTTGGGATATTTCTAATAATGGATCTGATTTTGATTTAGATATCGCAGCATTTTTATTAGATAGCAACAATAGATTCAATAGTGTGGAAAATATAATTTTCTTCAATAATAAATCAGCTCAAGGAGTTTATTTAGAGGGAGATAATAGAACAGGTGTAGGAGATGGAGACGATGAGAGAATACAATTAAATTTAGATGCAATAAATCCAAACATTGTAAAGATTGTATTTGCAGTTACAATTCACAATGCACAGGTTAAGAGACAAACTTTTGGAATGATAAATAACTCATATGTGAGATTACTTGATGTAGATAAGAATGAAAAAGAAATATGCAGATTTAATTTAAAGGAAAATGGATCTACTGCAACATCCGTAATTTTTTCGGAATTAGTAAGAGATGGATCAGATTGGCAATTTAAAGCTGTAGGAGAAGGAAAAATAGCTGACTTAAACGGAGTGCTTGCTTTATACCAATAGATTTAACTAAAATACATGTAAGAGTAAACTAATTGAACTTTTACATGTATATTTTTAAATTATAATCATGTTAAATACAATATGAATATTATTAAGGAGAGAAAATATGTTTAAAGGTCTTAGTAAGGAACAGGTAGAGGAAAACAGAAAAAAATATGGGGCCAATATAATAGAGGAGGCACAACCAGAAACCTTCTTTGATAAGTTTAAGGGGGCATTCGAAGACCCTATGATAAAACTACTTCTAGCAATAGCAGGAATATTAGCTATTTTAGCTTTGATGAAATATGCAGAGTGGGGTGAAATAGTTGGTATAGTTATTTCTATATTCTTAGTAACAGTAATATCAGCTAGAACTGAAGTTGCATCAGATAATGAGTATAGAAAATTAAAGGGTAGTGCCAAGAAAGATACCTGTAAGGTGTATAGAAATGGTGTAGCAGTAGAAATAAATGTAGATGAAATAGTTGTTAATGATTTTGTAATACTACAGTCAGGGGATAAAATTCCTGCAGATGGAACCTTAATTTCTGGTGATTTAGCAGTTGATAACTCATCACTAAATGGAGAATCAGAGGAGTGTAAGAAGTTTGCATATGAAGATTACAATGGTGAAGATGTTGATGGTGAAGTAGCAATTACAGGAGATGTTTTTGTAGATAAATCATCTTTATTTAGAGAAGCAGTTACAGTTAATGGTTCAGGAGTTATGAGAGTAAGTAAAACTGGTATGAATACAGTTATGGGCTCTATGGCTAAGGATATGGCAGAAGATGCGGTGGATAGTCCTTTAAAGGTTAAATTAACTGACCTTGCAAACAAGATATCTAAGTTCGGGTATATAGGAGCTGCAGTTATAGCAGTTGTTTTAATGTTTCAAAATGTAATTTCAGCTGGCGGCGTTGGTCCATTTATGGATTTAGGATTTATAGAAATTCTAAAAGAAGTGCTAGAAACAGTAATGTTAGCTGTTGTAATCATAGTTATGGCAGTACCAGAAGGATTACCACTTATGATTGCTATAGTGCTTATGAAAAATACATCTAAAATGTTACAAAACAACGTATTAGTTAGAAAGCCAATAGGAATAGAGACAGCAGGATCATTAAATCTTTTATTTAGTGATAAAACAGGAACTATTACTAAAGGAAAATTAGAAGTTGTAGAATTCTTTGATGGCAGTGTAAATGACAGCTATGGTAAGAGCAACGCTATAAACGAACTAATGGCATACTGTATAGGTAAAAACACTGGTGCAATGTTTGATGGTTCTGGACAAGTAATTGGAGGAAATGCAACAGATAAAGCATTACTTAATTTCTTAACAAAGGAAGAGGCAGAGAAGTATTCAGATGTAAGAGTGGAGAAAGCTCAGCAATTTAACTCAGCAAATAAATATTCAGCAGCTCAGTTAGAAGGAAAAACTGTATATAAAGGAGCTCCTGAAAGATTACTATCAAAAGCAACAAAATATATTAATACAGAAGGAGAAGTAGTAGNNAAAGCTATGAGAGTATTATCCTTTGCATATAGTGAAAGTGATCTGCAAACGGATGTATTACCAGAGGATTTAATAATAGTTGGTTTTGTTGGAATTCGTGATGATGTAAGACCAGAAGCGAGACAAGCTATTAAGGAAGTTAAAAGTGCAGGTGTACAGGTAGTAATGATTACTGGTGACAGAAAAGAAACAGCTGTTGCTATAGGAAAAGATTGTGGATTAATAGAAACTAGTAGAGATATTGCTTTAACATCTGAAGAATTAAACAATATGACAGATGAAGAGGTAAAAGCAATTTTACCTAACTTGAGAGTTATAGCAAGAGCACTTCCAACAGATAAGTCAAGAATGGTTAGAATTGCGCAAGAGTTAAATATTGTTTGTGGAATGACAGGTGATGGAGTAAATGATGCACCGGCCTTAAAGAGAGCAGATGTAGGATTTGCTATGGGTTCTGGTACTGATGTTGCTAAGGAAGTTGGAGATATCGTTATATTAGATGATAACTTTAAATCTATAGAAAATGCTATTCTTTATGGTAGAACTATCTACAATAATATTTTAAAGTTTATCAAGTTCCAATTAACAATAAATGTAGCGGCGGTTGCAGTTTGTGCCATAGCTCCATTTGTTGGTATAAAACAACCACTTAGTATTACACATATTCTTTGGATTAACTTAATAATGGATGGTCTTGGAGCTTTAGCATTAGGATCAGAACCAGCTCTAAAAAGATATATGGAAGAGAAGCCAAAGCTTAGAACTCAAAGTATAGTCTCAGGTAAGATGATGAATCAAATTCTATTTGCAGGATTATGGATAACAATAATAAGTTTCTTATTCTTAAAACTCCCTTTCTTTACTGAGATGTTTACAAGTAATGAAACTCATCTTACAGGATATTTTTCTATGTTTGTATTAGCAGCTGTATTTAATGGCTTCAATGTTAGAAGTGAAGGTGTTAATATCTTTGAGAATATAGGACAAAATAAAGGCTTTATAAAGGTAATGAGCATTATAGTAGTAGTTCAAATTATCTTAACATATGTTGGAGGAGCAGTATTTAGTTGTGCTCCAATAGAACCTCAAAACTGGATTGTAGTTATAGGTTTAGCAATTACTATAATACCAGTAGACATGATTAGAAAAACTTTGGTTAATAGCTTAAGCAAAAAAGTATCAAAACAAATTTCAGAAGAAGTTTGTAGTTAAAAATATGGTTATATGTTAATAATATTTTTATAAAATGCAATAAACATATAACTAAGATTATCTATAGTATCAATTGCAGAACGACAGGACTACAGAGTTCTAATAGTAAATTAATAGAATAAACAAGTTGAGGGTTAAAACGAAAGTTTTGCCCTCTTTTGCCTTTGGCATATATCAACTTATTTAATAGCACAGTCTGATTTAGGTAGCCAGTACACTAGCTCCGCTTTCATAGAACAGCTAAAAAATATGGAATAATACAATCTCATAGTCGAAAAGGTTGTCCTTACGATAATGCTTGTGTTGAACCATTCAATTCTATATTAAAGAAAGAATTAGTCAATAATTATTAGATATTATGATTTTTATTCAGCAAGATTAAGTATATTTGAATTTATTGAGACATGGTATAACTGAAAGCGAATTCATGGACAATCGGTTATATAACTCCTCAGATGAGAGAAAATCAATGTAAAAACATATTATAAAACTTTATAAAAATGTGTCCAAAATATTGACCTAAGTCCAATATTTAACAATAAAACTATTTAACTAGTTGTAGGTACCATGGAGGTTTCAGGGAATTTATTACATATTAAAAGAAACTGAAAGCATGTTAAGTTAGAGTTAATTAAAGATTCAAAGGCCTCACCTAAGTTTTATGGAGAATAGATAAAAGTATTTAAATGAATATGTTTATGATAAAATGATAATGATTAATTTAGGACATGATATTATAAAATCTTTTAAAAATGGTAAGATAAATCATATAACATTATAGGTTTTATATAATATAAGGGGTGATTTTTTGAATTTAGATGGAGAAATAGTAGATACAATTATATGTATATCAAAAAAATATAAAAGTATAAACAAGGTGGTACTTTTTGGCTCAAGAGCTAGGGGTGATAATGAACTAAAAAGTGATATAGATTTGGCTGTATATGCTGACTGCGATATATTTGAGTTTATAGAAGAAATAGAAAATACAAGCCCAACTTTATTAGAGTTTGATTTTTCAAATATGAGAAGAATAGATGATGAGCTGTTTATAGAGCAGGTAGAAAAGGAAGGGGTAATCTTATATGAGAAGTATAGAGTTTAAATATATGAACTTAAAAAAGGCATATGGAAAATTAAAAGAGGTAAGTGATATTTATGATGGTAAAAATGAAATAATTAGAGATAGTCTTATTCAAAGGTTTGAATTTACCTATGAGCTTACTCATAAGACTATGAAGGAGTTCATGAAATATCTTGGGGTTACTCTTGAAAATTCATTTCCAAGAACTATATTTAAGAAAGCCTACGTAAATAATTTAATATCGGATGATAAAGTTTGGATTAATTTATTAGAAGATAGAAATTCCACTTCTCATATTTATAATGAAAATTTAGTAAATGAAGTTGCAGATAGAATAATAAAGGATTATGTTAATGCAATAGGTGAATTGGTGGAGAATTTAGAGAAGTTACTATAATAGATTAATATTAAAAAAGAGTATTTTTAGTATAAATGCTCTTTTTTATGTGTAAAATTCTATTTTAAAACTTAATTGCAATAATGGTACTTATTAAAAATAACCTATATTAATATATAAATAGTAATTATTTTAAATTTAAAATAAAAATGTCATAATTGTAAGTTCTCATTCGTTATGTTTAGTAAGAGGACTCTTAAACAGCAAGGCGTGATTAGGTGGAGATTTTATCGGATGAAAATTTTAAAAATAATATGCTAGCACAGCTTTATGATGCCTATGAAAATAAGATGTATGGTATTGCATACTCAATTTAAAATAATGTAGAACAAGCAGAGGATGCAGTTCAAGATGCATTTATAAAGCTAATTCCATCTAATGTACCTGAAATGAAGGTGGTTCCTGGGTATATTCCAGAATGATATATAGAGACTGAAAATGCTCTCGGAAAATATCATCCCAATGGTGACCATAGTGTAGGGAAATATCCATTTGTCCACCTGTTTATACAACGCATTTTAAGGAAATTTACGTAAGTGATGTAGAAGGAACTACCCTTGGTGGCATAAAGGCGCAAATTCTCACAAGAGAAGGATTGGAGTATAACCATATTATCAATATGTTTTATGAAGATGGAACGCTAAAGGATTATGAAAGAGGACACTTTTACTACTGTGATTTTGCACCAAATGAAACAAAAGAAACGCATTTAGATGAAGATAAAATTGAAAATGCTTACATTAATTTTGAACAAAGTGGAACTACTTCTTTTATTGGATATTATATTAAAGTAACTAAATAAAAATTTAGAGGTCTATCTCAAAATTTTTTTGAGGTAGACCTTTTTTACATTAATAATATAATGAGTAATTGATAGGATAAGTAGATTTAACTAGAATGGGAATAAATGTCTGAAAATTCAATCTTAAGTCTCTCACCTCTAGAGTCTATAACTTTATTATAAAAATAATTAACTTTACTATCTTTTTCAGAGATTATAGGTAAGTAAAAGATAAACTCTGAGCCTTTGTCTATATTCTTATTTACCCATATTTCTCCACTATGAAGTTCAATTAAGGATTTAGTTAAGGGTAATCCGATTCCACTTCCTTCAGCCCTTCTTATGAATAAATTATCCACTTGTTTAAATCTTTCAAATATAATATCATAACTATTCTTTGGTATACCTACACCATCATCCTTTACAGAAATATATAGTCTATGCTCGTCCCAGTTAGTTGTTAGTGTAATCCATATGTTACCATTAATTTCTGTATATTTTATGGAGTTAGAAATTAAATTTAAAATTACTTTTTGAACTTTTTCAGGATCACAATCCAGAAATACTTCTTCTTCATTAGTATCAAATATTATATTTTTATTCATTTTCTTTATATATTGAGAAACTGAGTCCACCACATCTTCAAAATATGAAATAGCATTAAAATTTTCTTTGTATAGCTTTATATTGTTGCTATCAACTTGGGTTACATCAATTAGGTTATCAACTAATCTAAGAAGCCTATATGAGTTTTGTTTTATCATATTAAGACGATTATAGTAAATACTATTATCATCATTTACACTATTATAACCATTAAGCTCTAATTGAATGCTTGCTAATATTATATTTAAGGGAGTTTTAAATTCATGGGAGATATTTGCTAGAAAATCTGTTTTAAATTTCTCACATTCTACTTGTTCTTCTAAAGAGGCAACTTTTTCTTCAAGTTTTGAAAAGCTAGTTACATCTTTACCCGTAATAAATATTTCCTGTGTTTCTTGTTGGTGATAATAATACCATTCAATTAATTTGAAAGAATTGTTTTTACATTTTACTTCACAGATTCCACCATAAAATTTTTTGTTATAGGTATGCAAAATATCTTTGAAATTTATACTATTATTTGTTGATTTTATTAGTGACTGAATAGGAATTTTTTTAAAATCATTAAAGTCCCAGCCCAATATGAAAGGTATATTAGAACTTATTTTTTTAATATATCCTTTAGTATCTATAATCGCATATAAATCAACTGCTATATTAAGAAATCTACTCAATTCATTTTCAAGTTTAATCTTTTTCTGCAACTGATATGTCAATTGGGTAGATAAATATATATTTTTTAGTAATAAGGCTAATCTCTTAGAAGTCCTTACAATATATTTAGCATTAGATTCTGTGTCAAATGACTCATTATAATATAAATTTAAAACACCTAGAAGTCTGGAGTTATTATAGACTATGGGTATAACAATTATATAATTATCTTTAAGAAAATACTTATAGCTTTGACAAAAACCATTATTACAATAAAAATTTTCACAGTTTTTTAAAGGGGTGGGTGAGTTTATTTTCGTAGAAATATTTATTAATTCGTCTTTATATAAATCACTTATAGAAAAGGTATCATTGCCAGATATGTTTTCAGTAATGCCTAATGACATTTGCTTTATTAACATCTTTTTAAAATCATCATATATCCAAAGACTTGTACCATTTATGTCTAGGGTTTCATATATATCCATAAGATATTCATGAACTTCTTCATAAGAAACTTGCTCACGCTTTTCTTCACTCTCAGTAATTAGATTACATAGTGTTTTATAATTATTGTCTATAATAAAATTGTTGTAGTATAGTTCATCTGTATTAATAACCTGTCCAATAGCTAAAAAGGAGTAACAGCTATTGTCAGAATTTATAATGGGAATTTTGTGAGTTTGTAAAATAACTTCTCTACCTTTTATATATAAATACTCATTCATAATACTTTTTTTCTTTTTATTAATAACATTTAAATCATCTTTTATGACAAATTTAAAACTAGAGTAGTCGAAGATATCAAGACCGTTACTATGCAATAAAGTATTTTTATCCTCGCCTAGAAGATTACATAATGCGTTATTAACTGCTAGATATTCTCCGTTTATATTTTTTATCCATATACAATCATCAAATTCATTTAAAATAGGGATTAATACATCTATAGTTTCTTGATTTAGGTGTGTTTTATTGAAAAGATTATTATACATAGCAATCACTCCTATTTAAGATTATATATTATGTTTCAATTATATAATGGAATAAAGAAAAATGAAACAAATATTACAAAAAAAGCCATAATACGGGATGAATGTTATAAATAATATAAAATAAATTAAGTAATCGCATAAATCAAATTTAAAATTTAATTTAATTAAATATTATTTAAATTATTCATATAAACTTATATATTCACATATTTTTTTGTGTTTCGCGAACATGTTTTTTGGCTCTTAAATAGCATATTAGTTCTATTTTGTCATCATAACTCCAAGATGAAAAATCATTTATTAGCATTGATAATACTGAATCTAAATCAGTACATACTAAATTAGATGGAGTTTTATCATCTTCTAATAAATAGGTTATAGGTACATCTAAAGCATTACAAAGTATTTTTAAAGTAGATATAGAAGGATTACTTCTATTGTGTTCAATATCGCTTATAAACGATATTGATAAATTTGTTTTAGCAGATAATTCTTTTAGAGTTAATCCTTTAGACTTTCTAAGTTCTCTAAGTTTTTTTCTTGAATTCATATATATACCTCCAATAAAGTACGTTATTTACGTACTTTTATAATAAAATTATAGTTTAAGTATTAGTATAAGTAAACGAACAAAAAATATGTATAGACAGTAAAAAAATCATAAAACTATTGATTTTTTACTTTATTAGCGTAAAATAGTGTTTGGGGTGATAGAGTGGAAATAGGAAAAAAAATCAAATTTATTAGAAAATCAATGGGCATAAATCAAAATAAATTGGCTCAATTATCTGGTATATCCAATACATACTTATCTGATATTGAAAATTTAAGAACAGTGCCATCTCTAAAAACTCTAAATAGTTTGGCTATTGCACTTGAGGTTAGCTTGAAAGATCTCTTAGATTAAAATTTGATATAAACAAATGATAAAAATAGACTATAGACTAAATAAAAGAACGGTAGGATAAATAATTTATATAAATGTAATAATAAGTATTAAATTTAAAGTATTAACTTAATTGATACTAAAGATAATATCTATACTAAAATAAAGTTACTTACATAGCATAATTAACTAATGAAAATATTGCTATAACATATTTAGAAGGCAATCCAATATGAAATTATGATTGTCTATTTTTATTGATGCATAGTAATGGAATATACTAAAGCTTAAATTTTTAGTCAGAAGGTTTAGTAATATTGTATGAATATTTAATCTGTAGGTTAAAGTTATGACGGAGCAAAATCATTATTTAAAAAAATAGTTGAGAGGAAAATTATCATACTTTACCCAGGATGGGGAGGAGCGATAAAATTAGTTTTTATGAGGTTAGAAAAATTTAAAATAAAACTAATAGTATTACTTTTATTACTACTATTAGTTAGTATAATATTTATTAAAGAAAAAAGTCTGTGTAAGTTTATAAATATATTTTTAGTTATTACAGTATTTATCTTAGGTATAAAAAATAATGCATTATCTATAATAAATAAGGAGATAAAACTAATAAGTGAGAGAGACTTTTTAACAGATACATATAATAGAAGATTTATGCAATTGGAATTATTAAAAGCCTGTCAGAATAGAGAAGTTATTACGTTTTTAATGATAGATATAGATGATTTTAAACTATACAATGATAACTATGGGCATGTTCAAGGAGATAAGATTTTAAAAGTAGTATCAAAGGCTTTAAAAGATATATTTAGTGAAGATGTAGTCTGTAGGTATGGGGGAGAAGAATTCTCAATAATATCTAGGCTGAATGAGAAAGAAATTGTTGAAAACATAAAAATATTTATGAAGCATCTTAGGGAACTTAACATTATTCATGAATATTCACAAGTTAGTGATAGGATAACTGTTAGTATAGGTATAGGAATTTCTAGAATAGTTAATGAAGGAGATATATATAATTTAGTAAAAGAAGCTGATGAAAAGTTATATTTATCTAAATCGTTAGGGAAAAATACTTATACAATATAAATTTAGGATTTAAGAAATTTAGCTATCTCTAAATGACTAAAAAATCATGTAGAGATATCTATTTGTATTTAATGGAATTATATATTATTTTTTAGGATTTGTAATAATAGAGATTTAAAAGCCATATAGACAAATATCTATATGAGAGATATAATAGGGATATAAAATAGCTATAAATAAAAGATTAGGAGATAGAATTTTATGAAATATGATTATGCAGAATATGTTCAAATGTTTAAAGCATTGGCAGATGAGACTAGACTAAAAATTATTAATATGCTTACAGAATCAGAGGAATTGTGTGCATGTAAAATTCTTGAGAATTTTAATATTACTCAACCCACCTTATCTTATCATATGAAGATTTTAACAGATAGTGGATTGGTTCTTGGTAATAAGGACGGTTCTTGGATGAAATATACATTAAATTCAGAGCGGATTACTGAATTGAAAAGGTTTTTAAACTCTAAAAACTAAAAATCTAAGGGTATTTCTTTACGTTATTAATCTACAGGAGGGCAAATCATGGAGAAAAAAATTAATTTATATGTATTAACTGGATTTTTAGGTTCAGGTAAAACTACGGTACTTTTAAGGCTACTAGATGTGTTAAAGAGCAATAAGGTTGGAGTTATACAAAATGAATTTGGTAAGCTAGGCATAGATGGCACCATACTTAAAAGAGATAATATTGAGATGGTAGAGATTAATAGGGGATCTATCTTCTGCTCATGTTTAAAAATATCCTTTGCTCAAGCTTTAGCTGAAATGAGTAATCAGGATTTAGAGTATGTCTTTGTAGAGAGTTCAGGCCTAGCAGATCCATCTAATATAGAAGAGATACTTGAAGGTGTAAAGATTTTATCACCTGAAGCAACCTATGATTTAAAGGGAGTGTTGTGCTTAATTGATGGAATGAACTTTAGAGAGCAATTAGAAGATTTAGAAACAGTAAATCGTCAATTAAAGCATTGTCATATGGCTATCATAAATAAGGTAGATTTAATTGAAGAGGAAGAGCTAAAGAACGTAATTAAAGAAGTCAGACATGTAAATCCTAAGTGTGATATAGATACTTGTTCCTTTGGAGAATTTAGTATGGACTTTTTATATAAGGATCTATTAGTAAATCAGTGGGCTGAAGGAGAAGATTCTACAAATACTGTGGAAAACAAGCCCAAAAGCTTAACTATGAATTTTAGTAGTGTTGTGAGTAAAAATAAAATAGAAGAATTCTTAAATTCTATAAAGAAGGATAGCTATAGAATAAAGGGTTTCTTTAACTTAAATGATGGATGGCAACAAATAGATGTGGTAGGCAAAAATATAGATTATAAGCCATGTGAACCAAAGGAAGTTTCACAACTAGTGTTTATATCTAAAATCGGACCTAATATAATAAAACCTATAATTAATAATTGGAATGAAATTGTAGGAGAAAAGATGGAACTTAAAAATTAAAGTTTTAAATTTTAGGAGGAGTTCATATGGAATTTAAGGTTTTAGGAGAAGGGTGCTCTAAATGCACTAAACTTTATGATAACACTTTGGAAGCTTTAAAGGAGTTAGGGATAGAAGCTGATGTGGTTAAGGTTGAATCTTTAGTAGATATTATTTCATCAGGAGTTATGACTACTCCTACCTTAATGATAGATGGTAAACCAAAGGCTATGGGACAAGTTTTATCTACTAAACAAATAGTAGAGTTAATAAAAAAAACTATATAGTAAAAGTTTTAGAATAAGTAACTAGATATTAAATTTAGTTACTTATTTTTAATTATACAAATATATTACTCTAAATAGTTAAGAATAAATGTAGCACAGGGAGAAAATTAAATAATTATATTGACACTATATAGATGATGGTCTATATTTATTATATAGACAGTTATCTATATAAGGAGGCGTTGAAATGAATTATGAAGGAAATGCAAAAATTATAAAGGCATTATCTGATCCAAATAGGTTAAAAATAGTAGATATATTATCCTGTGGGGAAAGATGTGCATGTGATATTCTGGAACATTTTGATTTTACACAACCAACTCTTTCACATCATATGAAGGTGTTGATGGATTGTGGTCTTGTTGAGAGTAGAAAGGATGGACTGTGGAGTCATTATTTTTTAAATAATACTAATTGTAATAAATTAATATTATTTTTAACAAGTGTTACAACAGATACAGAGGAGTGTATTTGCAAAGAAAAAGAAAAGTGTGAATGTAAATAAATCCATGTTATATATAAATATTTTTAAAATAAAAAGTGTAAAAACTTTACACTAATCAATTAAGAATGGAGGAGTTAATATGAAACCAAAGGTGGCATTTATATGTGTTCACAATTCTTGTAGATCTCAAATGGCGGAGGCCTTAGGAAGATTATATGAAGGAGAGGTTTTTGAAAGTTATTCTGCAGGGACTGAACTAAGACCTACAATAAATCAAGATGCGGTTAGAATAATAAATGAGCTATATAACATTGATATGAATGAGACTCAGAAATCTAAACTTCTAGGAGATATACCTGAAGTAGATATAGTTATTAAAATGGGTTGTAATGTTGTATGTCCTATTTTACCCGGAAAGCATATAGAGGATTGGGGATTAGAGGATCCAACTGGAAAATCAGATGAAGAATTTATTAAAACTGCTAAAATTATTGAAGAAAAAATTAAGAATTTAGCTAAGAGAATAAAAAATAAAGAAATTGAATTATAGGAGGTTTATCTTATGGGTAATAATAAAGGAAATGGTGGAAAAGGGTTAGGTGTTTTTGAAAGATACTTAACTCTATGGGTTGCGCTTTGTATTGTAGTGGGAATATTGGTTGGTCAGTTTTTGCCTATGATACCTAATACTCTAAATAAGTTTGAGTATTATAATGTGTCAATACCTGTGGCTATACTTATATGGTTAATGATATACCCTATGATGTTAAAGATTGATTTTGGAAGTATAATTAATGCTACTAGAAAACCAAAGGGACTTATAGTTACTTGTACAACTAATTGGCTTATTAAACCTTTTACAATGTATGCTATATCAGCATTTTTCTTCTTTATTGTATTTAAGGGGATAATAGCACCTGAACTTGCTAAGGAGTATTTAGCTGGAGCAGTGCTTTTAGGAGCTGCACCATGTACAGCTATGGTATTTGTGTGGAGTCACTTAACTAAAGGGGATCCTTCATATACTCTAGTTCAGGTAGCAGTTAATGACTTGATTATTTTAATTGCCTTTGCTCCTATTGTAGCTTTTTTACTAGGGGTTGGAGATGTAGTTATACCTATAGAAACTCTTGTATTGTCAACAGTTTTATTTGTAGTTATACCATTAGTACTTGGATTTATAACTAGAACATTAATAATTAAAAACAAAGGTATAAATTATTTTAATAATGTATTTTTAAAGAAATTTGATAATGTGACTATAATAGGATTATTACTAACTTTGATTATATTATTCTCCTTCCAAGGTGATACTATTTTAAATAATCCTGTTCATATAGTATTAATTGCAGTACCGCTTGTAATTCAAACCTTCCTTATATTTGGAATAGCTTATATTTGGGCAAAACTTTGGAAGTTGCCACATTCTATAGCAGCACCAGCAGGAATGATTGGAGCAAGTAACTTTTTTGAATTAGCAGTAGCAGTAGCAATTTCATTATTTGGATTACAATCAGGTGCTGCATTAGCTACAGTTGTAGGTGTATTAGTAGAAGTTCCTGTGATGCTTACACTTGTTAGAATAGCTAATAATAGTAGAGGATGGTTTACTAAAGAGGGAGAATAGTTTAAATTTCATGTCTTAATAAATAAGTAATAAATTTGTAAGCTTTAAGTAATAAATAATAATCTCATAAGGTTTAAAATAAGTATATGAACTTAAGGAGATGGTCTTATGGGAAAAAAGAAAAAGGTTAGAAAAGCAAGAAGAGTTATATTGAAATTACTAGTAATAGTTATATTAGGCATGTGTGCTACAAATTATTTAATCAATAAATTTCATTTGAAATCAGAGGGATATTTTATTATTAATGATTATGATAAAGTAGTGGTAAATAAAAATTATGGTTTAACATCAGATTATAAGCCAAAGGATTTAGTTTCAGTAAATATAGAATTCTTACCAGAATCCACAGAAGAAGAAAGATATATGACAAAGGAGTCTGCTAAGGCTTTAGAGGAACTAGTAGATGCTGCTTCAAAGGATGGGGTCTACTTACATGGTTTATCAGGCTATAGATCTTATAAAACACAAAAAAACTTATATGAATATAATGTGGAAACCCAAGGAAAATCTTATTCAGATAAATATGTAGCAAAGCCTGGAGCAAGTGAGCATCAACTAGGAGAGGCTCTGGATTTAGCAACTAGTTCTGGATGGATATCTGAAGGATGTCCAGAAGCTAATTGGATAGCTAATAATGCATATAAATATGGATTTATAGTAAGATATGAGTCGGGAAAAGAAGATATAACAGGATATAATTATGAACCTTGGCATGTGAGATATGTGGGTAGTGAAATGTCAGAAAAGATTTATAATGATGGAATAACCTTAGAAGAATTTGCTGAAATTAATTAAATAATATATAAACATAGAATAAATCAAAAGATATAAAAACAATTTTATAACATTAAAGAAGCCAAGTTATATAGGTAATATAGCTTGGCTTTTGCATTTAACACTATATTATATATTTTATAACTTTATTATTAAATATAGAGTCAATTTCTAAACTAAAAAATTCTTTCATCTCTTCTAACTGCTCTTTTGTATATACATATTTGCCATATCCAAATTGTCCATATTTATATTTTCTTTCCTCATCAACCATAGGAAGTGTTGTTTCAGGAAATACTTCTAGAATTATATTTTTAGCTCTAGGAGTATACCTATGAGATATTATTTCAAAGGTAACAGGACTAGTTAAGTTATCAGGAAGCTTATCCTTAAGGTTTAATAAAAGTTGTTTATAATCGTTTTTCCAACCTTCATAAAGAAATACTGGCGCAATAATAAAACCTATAGGATACCCAGCATTAGCCACCTTTACACTAGCTTCTATTCTTTTATCTATAGAAGCGGCTCTATTTTCAAAGTCACTGATTACTTTATCTGTATTTAAAGTAAATCGAATTTCTGTATGTCCTTTGTGATCTATATCTAACAGACTATCCACATCATTAAACTTTGTAACAAAACGAAATAGTCCATGATCGCTATTAGCAAAGAATTCTATAGCTTTTTTTAAACTATTAGTATAAGGTTCTATAGGTATAGGATCAGAGGTGGCAGAACCTTCAAATAAAGTTTTTGAAGGTAATCTTTCTTTAATATATTCATTTGCTTCATTTAAAATATCATCTATATTTACATTAATCTTTATATAAGGTTTATCCCCTAGATTTGTATTTAAGTAGCAATACTGACAATGGGCAATACAACCGGACACTAGGGGTAACTGCCAATTAGCAGAAGGTTTACAGGATTGAAATTTACTTCTTTTTTTTATACCCACAACTAGGGTATTCTTACCTTCACGATAAAAGCTATGCAAGTTTTCACCAGGAATTCGTTCTTTAATCTTATTAGAAGTTAATTTTATTATTTCTATATTTTTATTATCCTTAAAAGTGTTATAAATATTTTTGCCTATTTCATAATCCAGGGATCCTTTTTCAAATAATATTCTTTTAGGAATAAACATTAAGTTCTTTAGTAGAAGCAATGGGCTTCAAACTAAAGGTCACCTCCTTTATATTTAATAGGAATATTCTTTACATATATGATAATATTATGTGTAATAGATGAATTTTTTAGTTTAGATGATATGGTATAATGGGTATAATTTACAGTCACACATAAATAGTTATCTAAAGGTAATTATAAAACATAGAAAAATAATTTTATAATAAAGGGGGTCATATTATTGCATATTAAAACTTTGGTAAATGGATGGAAAAATTCTATAAAAGATTCAGTAAAAAGATTTCCTATACCCATATTTTTATCTATAGCTGCAGTTATAACTTTAATATATATGGGAGAAAGTATTGGAAGTGACGAGGAATTAAGATGTGTTGTTATGACTTTAGTACTTGGTATTCCAGTATATATTTGCATTGAATTATATTTTGAAAGAAGAAATAAATCTAATGAGAAGTTTAAATATTTAATTTATATTATTGCAGCTATTTGTTTAGCAGTCTATGGATATTTTTGTCTTGAAGATTTAAATATGGTTCAGGTTACTAGATATGTTGGTCTTATTATAATATTTATTACAGGGTTCTTTTTTACTCCATATATCTATAAGGATGGAAGTTTTGAGATGTATGTAATAAAGGTTTTAGGAAGATTTTTTACAACAGTTTTATATTCTATAGTTTTATATTTAGGACTAATAGCAATATTGTTCACCGTAGATTATCTTTTAGGAATAGAAGTTAAATATGAGATATATTATTATACATGGCTTATAGTTGTAGGAGTTTTTGCACAATGCTTCTTTCTTGGAGGAATCCCAGAAAAGGAAGAAGTTATAAAGGTTGAAAAATATCCAAAGGTGTTTAAGATATTAATGCTTTATATAATTATGCCATTAATTTCTATATACACAATAATCTTATATGTATATTTTGCTAAGATAATTATTACTAGACAGTGGCCAGAGGGATTAGTTTCTCATTTAGTATTATGGTATGGAGTAATATCATCAGGAACCTTGTTTTTAACTTCACCAGTAAAGGAAAATAGTCTTTGGGTAAGCAAGTTTGTAAAGGTGTTTCCAAAAGCAATACTTCCTCTTATAGTACTTATGTTTATTTCTATGGGAATAAGAGTTAATGCCTATGGAATAACTGAAAATAGATATTTTGTTTTAGCACTAGGGATTTGGGTATTTGGAATAATGGTATATTACTTAATAATTAAGAAAGTAAAAAATATTATACTCCCAATATCTCTTGTTATAATTACTTTTATATCAATTTGTGGACCTTTGAGTAGTTATAGTTTATCTAAGTATAGTCAAAATAAAAGATTTGAAAAGTTCCTTATAAAAAATAATATGATTGAAAATGGTAAAATAGTTAAAGCTATAGATCCAGTTTCTAAAGATGATCAAATAGAGCTCAATAGTATTTTGGATTATTTTAATAGAAAACATGAATTAAAGGATATTAAATATTTGCCAGATAATTTTACTATAAGTGATACAGAGATGGTACTAGGAATAACTTATTCTAATTTAAATTATGAAAGTAGATATGAACATTTTTATTTTACAAGTGAAGAAATATTAGAGCCTATAGAAATAAAGGACTATGATTACCTTTTTAACATTATAAGTTATCAAAGTGCTGCTAATAAGAATTCTTATGGAATTACAGTTGACTATAATAAAGCATCTAATGAACTTAAGATATTAGAGAAAGGTAAACAGATATATAATAAGAATTTAAATGAGTACTTTAATAAGATAATAGATAAATATGGTGTTAATAAAACAAACTCCATACCTGTAGAAGATATGCAATTTGAAGATGAAACAGATAAAGTTAAAATCAAAATAAAAATTGATAACTTTTCTGGTCGTAAGGATTTAAATTATGACCAAATAGAGTCTACAGAAATTCAATTTTCCGTATTTGTAAAGATAAAGTAAAAGAACAATAAAATTATGTAAGAATAATTTGCCTACTAAATTGAAACAATATTATAGAAATAAACTTTAGGAGGCATTCTTATGACTAAATTAAAATGTGATGCATGTAGTTGTGCATATAATAATGATTATTATTGCTGTATTGATTCTATTCAAGTAGGTGGAAGAGAAGCTACTCATAAATCATCTACTTGTTGTGATAGTTTTGCAGAAAAAAGTGGAGCTATGTCAAATAGTAATCAAAGACCTAATCCAGAAATGGTAGTAGGATGTGAAGCTACCAATTGTGTTTATAACGCAAACCATAAATGTGATGCTTCAGAAATTTGTATTTCTGGAGATCATGCATGTAAGCCTAGAGAAACAGAGTGTGCTACATTTCATTGCAAGTAAAGATAAATACTATAAGTAAATATAAAGAACAAGCTACTACTATGAAATTTTATGATTAAGTTCGGTTAAATTTTATAGTAGTAGTTTTTTTACGTATATAAGTGTTTAAACAGTGAAACATATATAAGAAAAAGAGAGATATTGTAATAACTTATCTATTGATATATGATTAAATAAAGAGGGTTAACATAAAATTGAAAAACATAAGATATTTTTATAAAAATCAATAGGGTGAATTAAGGAGGAATGGGTTTGAAGAAGGAAATAAAAGATTATATTATAATAACTTTTGGATTAATTTTAATAGCTATAGGTATTCATTTTTTTCTGGTCCCACACAATTTAGCAGCTGGAGGACTTACTGGGCTTGCTATGGTAATAAACCATTATATTCCTAACCTTAGTATTGGTATTATAATGCTTATAGGGAACATATTTTTCTTTGTCATAGGTTTTATTTTTATTGGAAAGGCATTTGGAACAAAAACTATATATTCTAGTCTTATGCTTTCAGTAATAATATCCATTTTAGAAAAAGTAGCACCTATTAGTAAACCTATTTCACAGGATATACTTATAAATTTAATTTTTGGTATATTAATTGGAGCCATAGGTATGGCTATAGTGTTTAATAGGAATGCATCTACAGGGGGGACAGATATACCTGCTAAAATATTAAACAAATATGCCCATCTAGAAATTGGAAAAGGACTTTTAATTATAGATTTTAGTATAACCTTACTTGCAATTATAGCATTTGGAGCTACTACAGGAATGTATGCTTTACTTGGTGTTATAATAAATGGCTCTATGGTAGATTTTGTTATAGATGGACTCAACATAACTAAGAGAATAGAGATAATGAGTTCTAAAACTGAAGACATAAGAAAATTTATTATTGATGAGCTGGGCAGAAGTGCTACTATTTATCGTGCTATAGGAGCATACAATTTAGAAAAAAGTGATGTTTTGATAACAGTAATGGGTAAAAAGGAGTTTATTAAGCTTAGAAATTTTATAAAAGAAGTGGATCCAGGTGCTTTCATCATAACCCATAATGTCCATGAGGTATTAGGGGAAGGCTTTGGTAATATACTAGACTAATTATATAATCAGTAAATTTCAATTAGGAGATTTACTGATTTTTTATTGTATTTCTGCTATATAGTTAAAAATAAGAAGAATTTTGTCCATTACTCTAAGAAAACTCAGATAAATATTAAAAATTTTTTAAATTTGCTATAATATATATATAACCATAAATTAAAAATATTAAGTTAAGGTTTAAAATAGGTATTTAAGGGGTATATGAAGATGAGAAGAGGAAAGAAGGTATTATTAATAATTTAAGTTATAATAATTCTCAGACTAGTATGCTTAGGATTATTTGGGAGAAAACTTAGTCCTAATGAGGAAGCTGAAATTATAAAAGAAAAATTAGTTCCTTTAAACGCTGTGGAGATTGGCAATGGGTTTGAAGATTTAAAGGGATTTAAGGATATATTTAAGGATAAACAAATTATAGCATTTAAATATCTTTAGAATATCCTAAAAAGCATAGAATTAGCCATATACAGTGGAACACAGCATAACATAAAAGAAGCTTTGAATATGTAAGGAAAATTATTAGCTGATAACATTATTTTTTATAATGGGTATGAAGAAGATTGTTATATGAAATAGATACATTTGATGGGTTAATATTTATTAGAGATACTAATGATATAAGTAAATTAAAATAAAAAATAGATGTACAACTTGTACATCTATTTTTTATTTCAATTAGTCTTGAACTGGAGCACCAACTGGGCAAACGCTAGCACAAGCACCACATTCGATACAAGAATCAGCATCGATAAGGTATAATCCATCTCCTGCACTTATGCAGCTAACTGGACATTCAGATTCGCAAGCACCACAAGAGATGCAAGTATCTACTATTTTATAAGCCATGAAAAAGACCCCCTTTACTATTAAATCATGATTATCATACCATATTATGATATAATAATAAAGAGGATTTATATTTAAATATAATAAAAAATACAAGAAATAAATTAATTTTATAGTTAATAAATGAACTAATTAAAGTAAATGTAAAATATATTAACATTTATTTAAATTAATTTATTTTCAGGACATATAACTAGTGTTATAAAAGAACAAATGTTAAAATAACTACAATGGAAATTAAAGAAGTTTTAAGAGGTATGAAAATGAAATTAAAGGGAAAAGTGGTAGTAATTACAGGAGGAACAAGAGGTATAGGTAAGGGAATAGCCTTAGAATTTGCTAAAGAAGGAGCAACATTAGTACTTAACTATTTTAGCGATGATGAAAGTGCAAAGGAGACTTTAAATGAAATTAGTTCCATGGGAAACTATTGTACTTTATTTAAAGGAGATGTAAGTAATTATAACTTTTCTAAGGAATTAATAGAATATACTCTAGAGAAATTAGGCAGAGTGGATGTATTAGTAAACAATGCAGCTATTTCTAAAATAGGATTATTTATGGATGACACTGAAAAAGATTTTGATAAAATCATGTCTGTAAATTTCAAGTCAGTATTTAATACTACGAACTCTGTAGTTAATCATATGGTTTCAAGAAAAGAAGGTAGCATTATTAATATATCATCAGTTTGGGGAGGTGAAGGAGCTGCCTGCGAAGTTTTATATTCTGCATCAAAGGGAGCTATAAATTCCTTTACAAAGGCCTTAGCTAAGGAACTAGCATTAAGTAATATAAGAGTAAATGCCATAGCACCAGGTGTTATCGAAACTAAGATGAATATGTGGATGAAAGAAGAAGAAAGAGTAGAATTAACAGAGGAAATACCCATGGGGAGATTTGGAAGTGTATCAGAAGTGGGAAGAGTTGCTGTATTTTTAGCTAGTAAGGATAGTAGCTACATAACAGGGGAAATACTAAACGTAAACGGGGGCTTTTAAATTTACCTTTAAAATAGATAACAATTTAAAGTCAGATAGTATATTAATTATTTAATTGATACATATAGAAAGGAATTAGAATTTATGAATAGTGTTGAGATGAAAACATTAATAAAAGTTATATTTGTATGTATACTGTTATTTATATTTTCTCCATTGATTTTTGGAGTTTTAGGAATTGTATTCAAAGGAATCTTATGGCTTATTCTAGGGATTGTAATTATAATAACCCTTAGTATAATGTACTTAAAATATAAGGTGAAAAAGGAAACTAATGAATTTTATTCTTCTAATGAGAATGGAAGGCCACAAGATAGCCATAGTGCAAATGTAACTCCAGATTCAGAATCTTATATAGACTATAGTGATTCTACTATTGTAGATGTAGAAGAGTATGAAGAAAGTAATGATAAGGAAGAATAGTTAAAGAGAAAATAAGAATTACGAACAAGAAGCACCGATGTTAATTTATTTTACTATTGGTGCTTTTGTACATTAGAGGTGAATATAATGAAGAAAATATTATTAATTGAAGATGAAGAACATATAAGAAAGTTTGTAAAGATAAGCCTTAAGAGAGAAGGCTTCCAGGTAGTAGAAGCAGAAACTGGAGAACTTGGTATTGAAGAAGTTGCAATAGAGAGCCCTGATATTGTAATACTTGATATAATGCTTCCTGGAATTGATGGATATAAAGTTTGTGAAATTTTAAAGAAAAGTTATCCGCAGATGGGAATAATAATGCTTACTGCTAGGGCACAAGATGGGGATAAAATTATGGGATTAGAGTTTGGTGCAGATCACTATATTATAAAGCCTTTCAACCCATTAGAGCTTATAGCTATTATTAATTCTTTACTTAGAAGAATGGAACTAGGTAATGGTCTTAAGAGTAGAGAAATTATATCTGGAGCTTTTAAAATAGATTTGGATAGTAAGGTACTATACAAAAGTGGAGTAGAGATAGAATTAACCCCTAAAGAATATATGCTTATAAAAATGTTTATGGAAAATCCAAACAAGGCATTTAGCAGAGATGAACTTCTAGATATGGTGTGGGGCTATAATTACATAGGAGAAAATAAAATTATTGATGTAAATATAAGACGTATTAGAAGCAAGATAGAAGATAACTCATCTAAACCTAAATATATTGAAACTGTTTGGGGAACAGGATATAAGTGGAGGGAAGAGTAAGTGAAATCCTTAAAAACTAAGATTTCTAGCAGTAATATAATTGTAATAGCTATAACCATATTTATAGTTCAAATTATGGTTTACATAGCTATCAAAGGATATTACTATAGCAATCTAGAGGATACTATATATGGCCAAATTAAGATATCATCAGATTTTTATAATATATACTTGTCCTCCAATACTGTAAAAGAGAATATATTTAATGATAATGATACATTTTGGAGTAATACTGATTGTAGAGTTCAAATAATAGACTTAGAAGGTAATGTTATGATGGATTCTTCAGGTTATATTTCAAAGGACAGAATACTAACTAGAGAAGTTAAAGCAGCAGCTAATGGTAATACTGAAGGGGAAGCTAATATATATCAAAACGAAAATAGTAATGAAAAGATTATTTGTGTAGCATATCCACTTTCTTTTGATACACATGTAGATGGAATATTGAGATTTAGCGCCTCTACTAAAGATATAGATAAAAGCATAAGGGAGATATTGTTTATAATAATTTTATTAGGTATACTAGTAATTTCCATTTCTTCAACTATAAGTTTATTTATTTCTAATAGTATAATGAAGCCTTTAAAACTAGTTTCTGTGGGAGCAGAAAAGATGGCTAAGGGTAACTTTAAAGAGAGTATACCAAATTACTCTAAGGATGAGATAGGAAGTTTAGCTGATACTCTAAACTATATGTCTGAGGAGATACTAAAAAATGAAAGACTAAAGAATGAATTTATTTCATCTGTATCCCATGAACTTAGAACACCTCTAACTTCTATTAAGGGCTGGGCCATTGTGTTAGAGTCCTCAGATTTAGAAGATAAAGAAGAAGTAAGAGAAGGCCTTAAAATTATAGAGTCAGAGGTTGAAAGATTAACTTATCTAGTAGAAGAATTATTGGACTTTTCAAAGTTAATTTCAGGTAAAATCACTTTAAGAAAAGAAATGATAAGTATAGGTGAGTTTACTCAAGATATATTAAGACAATTAGAACCTAAACTACTGTCTCGAGGAATAGAGGTCATATTTGAAGAACTACAGGTTAAACCTATGGAAGTTGATAAAAATAGAATGAAACAGGTTTTAATAAATATTTTAGATAATGCTATAAAGTTTTCACCTAATGATTCTAAAATAATAGTTAAACTAGTAGAAGATGAAAAATATTTAACTATATCAATTAAAGATTATGGCTATGGAATTTCTAAAGATGAACTACCTCACGTTAAAGAAAAATTTTATAAGGGAAGAAATATAAATGCAAGCAATGGGATAGGGCTCTCTATATGTGAAGAAATTATAACTCAGCATGGCGGACTTTTAAAGATCGATAGTGAATTACAAAAGGGTACAGAGGTTATTATAATGTTACCTAGAGGAGATGTGAGATGAAAAGATTAATAAGAATACTGATAACTTTTATGTTAGCACTTATTCTTACTGGTTGTAATAAATTTAATATAGAAGTAAAGAAACCGAATAATGATTCTATTTTAAAGGGACAATGGCAAGTTAAAAATTATGTGGGAATTACAGAAGAGGAAGTATTTAATTGTAATTTGTTAGACAGCAAGGTGAGTTTTAGTAATGAAGAAGTATTTATGTTTGATAAGGTATACAAGAACATAACTTATAAAGCTAAATTAGTAAATGGTGAACAATACATTTATAATACTATAGGCTTTATACCTGATTATTTAAAAGATACTAAGGAAGTAGAAGTTGTAACCATATCATCTAAAAATACATATTTAAAGGAAGTTATTGTTATAGATAAAGGTGTATTAGTAATACAGGACGATGTTTTACTTTATCTTGAAAAAATAGATGATAACCCTATGGAGAATATCAATGAAAAAACTGGTGTAGATGAAACAGCAGACAATGAGAAAATTAGTAATGGAGTATTAGTAGGCATTAAAGATAAAACTGATGAAGGTTTTACATATAAAACTCTTTGGATAGCCTATGATGGTAAAAAAATATATAGTAAAGAGGTTCCATTCCTGCTTTTACCACGTAAAAATGGATTCTTTAAGGTTTCAATTCATAGAGAATATATTGAAAACAATTATAAGGATAATATAGAATTTGTATTTTTAAGTGGCAATCCATCTGAAAAGCAAGCTGATCTAAAGGTAAATAAAGAACCAAATATAAATGTATCTAAAGAGATAAATTTTATAGGAAATGATTATATAAGTATTAAAGTTCATGAAGAAGGAGAAGGTCATAGGGCTGAAAAATTAGGGACATATTTAATTGATACTATAAATATGGAAGGTAAAGGAGCAGTGTCCTTAGGAAATATTAGTGAACAGAAAAATATAACCAAGTTTAATAATGAAGCACAAGGACTTCATATAGAAGATATAAATAAATTTACTGATGTTTCTATAAAAAGAAATCAAGGAAGATGGCAGATTTATACTGTTCATAGTAAAAAGGATGATAGTATTGAAAATAATATAAATATTCCTTTAAAAGTATCTAAGAATGTGGCTATGTATGATAGGCTATTTACATCATGGCAAGGAATCAAAAATCAGGTTCCATCAGCGGAGGATGCATTATCATCCCCTAATAAAAATGTGACTATAATAAAGACAAAATCAAGTTTATATGGATATAAAATAGAAGATGGAAAAATCAGTGAATCACCAGAGTTAACTATTTCTTTAAATGGTGATGAGGAGATAGTTATGGCAGAATGGGCCATGGCAGAATTTGTAGGATATTGGACAGAACAAGTGAACTCATTACTTAAATCAAATAAATAGTGTAGTATATAAACCAAGTAAAAGCCAGGCAATAATTTGCCTGGCTTTTACTTATCAGGTATAGTTTTAGCTACATCCAGTGGTTGTTCCACAATCTTGGCAAACCTTACATGTACCATTTCTCACTAAGTTTGTGCTTGAACAGTTTGAACAAACCTCGGAGTAAATACGCTCACCTTTTATTTCTGATTTTCCATGTCCAATAGAAGTAGTAGATACTTCATTATGCTGAATTGTTGGTTTTACCATATCATAAGGGTTAGGTTTGATTTGGCAACGAGAATAGTCACCAAGTTCAATATCTATAACCTTACTGATTAAGTCAGAGATGGAGCTAACATGCTTAATGTAAGGATGTTTTTGTACAAAGCCATAAGGTTCATATTTTTGGCCTCTAAGCATTTTAGCAATATCTGCTGCAGGAACATGATATTGTAGCATTACAGAAATAGATTTAGAAAGAGAATTTAAGAGTCCAGTTATTATAGTTCCTTCTCTATCTGTAGTTATATAAATTTCAGAAATTTCCCCATTTGTTCTTCTATTAACTGTAGTGTATATTTTAACATCATCTATTTGAGCAGGATGAGTAGTTCCAAATCTAATACCAATTGGTTTTTCACGAGTGAATACAGTAGATGAAGTAGTCTGCTTTTGTAGTTCTTTAGCTTTAGATAAAAGCTCTTCATAAGTTAGCTTTTCTAAATCTGCATCATTTTCTTCTTCTAAAACTGTATTTAAAGGCTGACTAGCTTTGCATCCATCTCTATAAAGAGATATTCCTTTTACTCCAAGGTTCCAAGAATCAAGGACAACCTTTTTAAAGTCATCTACAGTAGCTGCTTTAGGTAGGTTTACTGTCTTAGAAACTGAACCAGATATAAGAGGGGTTATGGCAGCCATCATTAGAACGTGTCCCATAGGCTTAATATATCTCTCACCACTTCCGCATTTGTTTGCTGTATCAAAAATGTGAAGATGTTCTTCTTTAAGATGAGGAGCTCCTTCAATCTTACCATCTATAATTTTTTCATACTCATATCCATTTTCATTAACCATTTCTTTTCTAAGAATATAATCTACTATGTCTTTAATTTCATCTTGTGAATATCCAAGGTTATCAAGGGCATCTTCTATAATTGGATTTACTATAGTCATAAATCCACCACCGGATAATTTTTTATAAACAAAGTGGGAGAAGTATGGCTCAATAGAAGTAGCACCACAATCCATAGCAAATGAAATCGTTCCAGTTGGAGCTATTACAGATACTTGAGCATTTCTATATCCAAATTTTTCACCATACGCTACAGCTTCTTGCCAAAGAGTTTTTAAAAGTTTAGATAGTTCAGTATTGCCTTCTGCCTTAAGAATTTCATGATTAACTTCCACAGGGTTATAGTGAAGGTCTTCATATTCACTATCTAGCGCTCCTGCAACCCTTCCATGATTTCTTATTACTCTAAGCATTGCATCTTTGTTAATGTCATATTTTGCGAATGGTCCTACTTTTTCAGCCATAAGGGCAGAAGTAACATAAGAAGCTCCAGTAAGCACTCCAATTAGGGAAGCAGTTAATTGTCTAGCTTCTTCTGAATCGTAAGCATAACCCATTACCATAAGAAGAGAGGCTAGGTTTGCAATTCCAAGGCCTGTTGTTCTAAACATATATGTTTTTCTTGCAATATCTTCTGTTGGGAATTGACCCCAGTGAACAGAAGATTCAAGCATAAGTTGTAGTAAAGATATCATATGAACATATCCATCTAAATCAAATACTTTACTATCCTTGTTATAGAACTTATATATATTAATTGAAGCTAAGTTACAAGATGTATCATCTAAGAAAGCATATTCACCACATGGGTTAGTAGAATTTAATCTATTATGCTTTGCACCGAAGTCTCCATCTTCACCACCAGGACATGTATGCCAAGCGTTGAAGGTGTCATCAAATTGAGGTGCTGGGTCAGCACATTGCCATGAAGCTAAGTTGAATTCATCCCATAGCTCACTCACTTTAACATCCTTATTAATTTTTTCATCTATTCTTCCCTTTAAAGTTATTACTTCATCTGGGTTTTCAGATATATTCTCAACTTTTTTCATAAATTCATCGCTAAATCTTATAGAGTTATTACCGTTTTGACCAGATACAGTTTCATAAGCTTCACCTTCAAAGGAAGCGTCGTAGCCCATTTTACCTAAAGCACGAACTTTATCTTCTTCTCTAGCCTTCCAATTTATAAATTCTCTAATTTCTGGGTGGTCTATATCAAGACAAACCATTTTAGCTGCACGTCTTGTAGTACCACCAGATTTTATAGTTCCGGCGTTTCTATCAAAGCCCTTTAAAAAGCTCATAACACCTGAAGAAATTCCACCAGCAGAAAGCTTTTCGTCTTTAGCCCTTAGAGTTGAATAGTTAGTTCCGCATCCAGACCCCCCCTTAAATAGCTTAGTTTCTGTTACATATTGCTCAGAAATTGAGTGTGGTCCTAAAAGTTTATCTTGTATAGATAAAATAAAGCAAGCAGAAGCTTGAGTTCTAGTATAGTTATCTACGCTTTTAACAACTTTTTTTAAGTTCTCATCATAATAAAAATGACCTTGATGTTCACCAGCTATATCATAAGAAAGCTTTAATCCAGTATTAAACCATTGGGGTGAGTTTGGTGCATACATTTGATTTAAGAAGCAATAAACTAATTCATCATAAAGTATTGTAAACTCCCCATCATTAGTTATTAAACCTTCATCCTTTAGAGATTCACACCAAAAATTAACTAATCTATGTGCCACCATTTTAAGACTATTTTCATAACCTACTTCATTAGGTACTAAGGCTCTTTTAAAATATTTAGAAGCAATTATATCACAAGCATTTTGCGAATAGTGAATTGGAAATTCTAAGTCCTTCATATCTACGAGAACGGTACCTTTTTTATAGTCTTTTAAAATTACGTCAACTTTTTTCCACTGGAATAAATCGTATACTGTCAAATCTTTATTAGTCTCTAACTCTTTTGTGTAGTATCTTTTTATTATATTGTTAATACTCTTCATTATAAAAGCTAATCACACTGTTATGATTAGCAAGTCACCCCCTAAATATTTCATATACTATATATTGTGTCCGGAATGTGCTTTTGCACTATATGTTGTATTATATTATATAATTTTTTTTCATACAACTATTGAAATTTTCATTAAACTGTGCTTGTTCACACCTAAAAATAGCCTTAAATTAAGTAGATTTCAGTACCCTAACCACTTCAACTGATTAACTAATAAAATTTTATGACAAAGTTATAAAATTTATTACAATTTAATATAATTTCATAATACATATGGAAAAATAAATACATAATTCAGTAATTACGTGAAGAATAATAGGAAAAAATAAATTATTACACAATAGACTTTTAAATTATGGTATCATTACCTTATATAAAAAGATAATAATTATTGTTGTGTTCATATAGTTTTAGGAAATTAAAAAGATTGAATGAAAATTATGGAAATTTCAAGTATAAAGGATGGATGGAAAATGATAAAAGCGATTAAAGGGAATACACCAATTATAGATGATACATGTTTTATAGCAGAAAATGCAACGGTAATAGGGGATGTAACTATAGGAGAAAATACTAATGTATGGTATAGCGTGGTAATTAGAAGTGATATGGATACCACCATTATAGGAAAAAATACTAACATTCAAGAAAATTCTACAGTACATAATGATTTTGGAATATCAACTAAGATAGGAGATAATGTTACCATAGGTCATAACTGCATAATTCATGGGTGTAATGTAGGAAATAATGTGTTAGTAGGAATGGGATCAATAATACTAAATGGTGCTGAAATTGGAGATAATACAATTATAGGAGCAGGAAGCCTTGTAACTCAAAATAAAATAATCCCAAGTGGAGTATTATGTATAGGAAGCCCAGCTAAGGTGGTAAGGGAGTTAACAGAAGAAGAAATTAAGTCTATAAAGTCTTCAGCTGAGCATTATGTTAATATGGGAAGAGAGCATAAAGAAATTCAAGAGTAAAATAATGCTATTGAAACAATATAAGTAGCCTTATAATAAGCAATTTGAATTTTATGTAGTTTTAGATAATAAAATTATGCTAGGAGAGATAATTTTGATAAAATTAGATGTAATAAAAAAAATGACTACAGAAGAAAAATATAAATACATGTTAATCCTCTTAGAAGGCCAGTTAAGTTCGGAAAAAGACATATATGCAAATATTTCCAATGCATCTGCCATTATATATGCTATTTTTGATAAATTAAATTGGAGTGGATTTTACTTTGTAAAAAATGAAGAGCTAGTTTTAGGACCATTTCAAGGTTTACCAGCTTGTAATAGAATAGCTATAGGAAAAGGAGTATGTGGAACAACAGTAGCAACTAAGAAAATTCAAAGAATAGATAATGTTCATGATTTTCCAGGACACATTGCCTGTGATTCGGCATCAAATTCTGAAATAGTAATTCCAATAATAAAAGATAATGTGGTTTATGGAGTACTAGATATAGATAGTTATGAATTTAACACATTTACAGAATTAGAAGAGAAATATTTAATAAAATTTGTAAATAAGCTTAATAAATATATTGATTGGAGTCAATTATAAATATAAGCAAAGTTTTTAAAGTGGATAGGAGAAAATAAATGATAGAATTAGGAAAAATTAATACTCTTAAAGTGTCAAGAAGTTGTGAATTTGGATATTATTTAGACGCAGAGGGAAAGACAACTTCTGAAGACATACTAATACCAAAGGGAAATATAGTAGGTGAAATAGACGTAGAGGATGAAGTCGATGTATTTGTATACCGAGACTCTAAGGACAGACCCATAGCGACTATGAAGCCAGTAGAAGCACAAGTAGGAGAGCTAGGTTACTTAAAAGTAGTAGATAAAACTGGAATAGGATACTTTATTAGCATAGGGATAGAAAGGGATGTATTAGTTCCATTTAGAGAAGCACCCTTTGAATTAGAAGTAGACAAAAAATATTTATTTTATCTATATGTAGATAAAACCAACAGAATAGCTGCAACAACTAGAGTAGATAGGTACTTACATGATACTACTCATTATAATGTTGGAGAAGAGGTAGAAGGCGTAGTCTATGGAAAACATTCTAATGGAAATTTAGTTGTAGCTATAGACAATACATTCAGAGGGATTGTATTAAAAAGTGAATGTTATGACGACATTTCCATTGGTGATAAAATAAAGGCTAGAGTAAAGAAATACTTTGATGATGGTAAAATACAAATTACCACAAGAAAACCTCGTCTTGAGGAAATGGGAGACTTAGAGGAGGTTATTCTTAGCTACTTAAAGAAGAACCAAGGTTCAATGAGATTTAATGATAAGTCTAGTCCAGATGATATAAAAAAATATTTTAAGGCTAGCAAGAATGCCTTTAAGAGATCTTTAGGGGCACTGATGAAAAAAGGACTTATAGAGCAGGATGAAAATGGTACTAGGTTAAAATAAAAAATATAATTAAAGTTAAAAGCTATCTCAGAATTATTTTGAGGTAGCTTTTTAATTAATATAAATATTTATTGAATAACAATAAATATTTATTGACGTAAAAAGAATCTTATGATAAGCTTTGGTTAGAGGTGATAAATTTGAAAAATATGTTATTTAGAAAGATACTATATATTGTATCAGTTTTATCTGTAGTTATAACTATAATAGCTGGAGCAACATTACCTAATATAGTAAATTGGTATCTCAGTAATATATCTACTGCTGGGTTAGATATAGCAGGAGGAATAAAAATATTCTTATATATAACTTATATACCATTTTTATTAATACTTATTTCAGTAATGAAATTAAGTGGAAAGCTATTAAAAGGAAGTCCTTTTTGTAAAGAGAGTATAAAGTCCCTAAAGGTGATAAGTATATGCTCATTCATAGCTTTTGTTACTTATTTAGCAGGAACAATATTCATATATAAGAATTTAATTTGTATGGTTATAACTTTTGCTACCATGATGGTATTTATCATTTCTTCAGTAGTAAGAGAGCTTATAAATAATGGAATTGAACTACAAGAAGAAAATGAGCTTACTATATAAGGAAGGTGGATTAATTGATAATTGTTAACGTAGATGTAATGATGGCTAAGAGAAAGATGAGTGCTACTGAACTTTCAGAAAAAGTTGGCATAACCATGGCTAACTTATCTATTTTAAAAAATAATAAGGCAAAGGCAATAAGATTTACTACATTAGAAGCTATATGTAAGGCCTTGGATTGTCAACCTGGTGATATATTGGAATATAAGGAGGAGTAATGAAGAAGAAAGTTTTAACTACAATATTAGGGATTGTAGTTATGATAATCTTACTATTAACTTATATTAAAGTAAGACCTATAATATTTGCAACCTATACAGAATGCCTAGAAGCCAATTGGAACATAAAATTACCTAAGCCAGATAAAGTAACTCTCATAGGAAGTACTAGAGGGGTTTTTGACGGTGTTGGAGATGAAAGTAATGAAGTTATTTATCATGATGAAGAAGACTTAGAGAACTTAAATAATTCTTTTCAGTGGTTTAACTATGATGAGATACTTTTAAAAATATCCTATGATGGTGTTATGCTATTAGAAGATAGAGATAAAATAAATCGTAGGGAAATTAGTATATCTGACGATAATCATGAAAAAGTAATAGAAAAACTAAGTAAAGAAGCTAAATATTTTTATATGGATAAAAATAATAAAGATGATTTTATTGTATTTATTTTAGAAGGCAACACTTTAGAAATATATGAATCCTATAGATGAATTAAGACGGAGAGTGTGAAATTATTTCTGTAAATAGCTTTCTATGATAATTATTTTAAAGGCATGGAGGTCATGATGTAGCTACCATGCCTTAATTTTAATATAATAGTAAATAAATTACATGTCAAGAACACCCTTAAACCGGGTGTATTTTTTTATATCTTAGCCGAAGGCTTTAAGGAAGTCTTCCTTCATACATTATGGACAGTTCTCCATAAACTTTACCCCAGTTTCTAAGTGGTAAACTCCATTTTTGTGGCTTCAAAAGTTGCTAAGTACAATGCTTTCAGCAACGAGATATCACTTGGAAATACACTTCTCTGACGATTCAGTCTACGATAAGTACTGTTAAGACTTTCAATAGCATTGGTTGTGTAGATAACCTTACGTACATCAGCAGAAAACTTAAATATAGGACTTATAACATCCCAATTAGCAGACCAGCTTTTCATTGCATTAGGATAGTGTTCGTGCCATTTTTCAGTAACTTCAAGCATACGAGCATGTCCTTGCTCTTCAGCTAGTGCATGGTATATAGTTTTTAGATCTGCAGCAAATTCCTTTTATCTTTATCTGCAACATACTTCAAAGTGTTACGGACCTGATGCACTATACATCGTTGGTATTCGGTGTTAGGAAAAGCTACATTGATAGACTCTTTAATTCCAGAAAGCCCATCAGCACAAAGAATGAGGATATCTCGTACCCCTCTATTTTTCAACTCATTTAGTACACTAAGCCAATACTTGCTACTTTCATTTTGACCTATTTGGATACTAATAACTTCTTTTTTTCCCTCTTCATTTATCCCAAGAATAACATAAGCAGCCAACTTTTTGATAACATGATTATCCCTTACAGAGAAGTGTACAGAATCAATATAAACTATTGGATAAACTTGTGAAAGTAGGCGTTGTTGCCAATCTTCAATCTCCGGTAGCAACCTATCGGTAATATCAGAAACCATTCCTTCACTAACTTCAAAACCATATATATCTTCAACTTGATCTGAAATTTGACGGGTCGTAAGACCTTTGGCATACATTGAAATTATTTTATTTTCAATGTTGGAAATATCCTTTTGTCTCTTCTTAACAACCTTCGGTTCAAAAGAGCTGTTGCGGTCCTGTGAAACATCAATTGTCATTTCACCATACTTACTGCGTATTTGTTTTTGTTTCTTACGGTTCTCCAACTCAGCTGCTAACATACTTTCAATTGTGCCTCCGAGTAAGTCTTTTAATGCATCTTGAATATCTTTTGCAGATTGAATGTCATATTCTCTAATTAAATCTGCTATGATATTCTTTTTTCCTTCGCTTAATCTTTCTTTTCTTTTCACCATAAAAACAGCTTCCCATGATATATTTATTTTATCATAGAAAGCTGCTATTATTTGTAATTTACAGACTTTTTTTCACAGGCTCAGGGGCGTTGAAATATTATTAAACATAATTTAATCTCAACAATAAGCATAATAATAAATAAGCCAATGACAGTATTAATGTCATTGGCTTACATTTTATTTATTACTTATTATTGGTTATAATATATTTTTTTATATCTTCAACATCTTTTTTAACTTCTTCTATTATCATTAATTTATCTGTTATTTTTGATATTATCTCTTGGTAGTTCTTTTCTCTTTCTTCTTGCTTTTCGTCTCTTTTTTCTTGAGCTTTTAATATATAAAACAATAGAAATATGCTGAGAACTGCCCATATACCTTGAGATAAAGCTATTTTTAATATTTCAGCTTCCATTTGCTTTAGTATCCCCCCTTAACTTTAATCAAGATATTATTAAACTTTTATTGATGTTCAAAAATATCCCTTAATACTATATATGCAGTTATCTTTATTAGGGTAATTTTTATGGGTTATATTTATATATATACTAGGTTCATGAACTAATTACATATATATTAAATTTATGATAAAATTATATAGACATGAAAGGAGAGGCTTATGAAAAAATTATTAATTCCAGTAGATTTGATTGCAGTTATACTATTTAGTTTTTTTAGTTTTTACCAAGTAAGAGTAGAAAAAGATTATGCTCAGGGGTTCTCCAATAATTTAGGCGAACTTTCTAATTATATAAATCCTGTAGAAAAAAGTAGATTATATGATGTGTATAAAGAGATATCTATTATTGAAGAACAAAAGTTAGCAGATGGAATAGGTGACAGGAGTGAAAGAGAAGAAAGTTTAAAGTTACAGTTTAATAAAAGGTTAAATAAATTAACTAAAAAGTATAGTCGAAGACTTTTAAAGGAAAATCAGGTAGATTTAATCGATGACATTAATGAAATTGAAGAACTTGAAAATGCTAAAGAAGAAAAAGAAGAACTAAGGAATCAGCATAGAGAAAAGATTATAAATGATTTAAAAGGTTATATAAGTGAAGATGATTATGAAAGTGTAATAGCTTTAGAAGAAAGATTTAAAGCAGGTGAGGATTTTGATTTTGAATGTGATATGGACAATATTCTTAAGAAATACTCTGATTTAGACTCATCAATGATTATATATCAAATTGTAGAGCCATCAGAGATAAAGGGTGTATTTAAAATTAATGAAGACCTTTCTATAAGCTATAAACCAGTTAAAGTGTTAACTCCAGATAAGCCATCGGAAGAAGTTGTAAAAGAAGCTAATGAGATATGGAATGAGGTTAATAAAGTATTACCTAAAAACGAAATGAAGTATTTTAAAAATTTCACTATCTTCTCGGATGGAGAGTATGATACATTAGCTTATGTAAGGATAATGGAGAATGATTTATTTAAATATGATTTAAGCATAGATTATGAAGATGCTAGAAGTGAGGATAACGAACTTACTGCAACGGTAATACATGAATTTGCCCATGCTCTTACTACCAATGGAGAAGAATTAGAATATACGGAGAAAGTGGATCCGAATTATTATTATGAAGAAGGATATTTTTTAGCTAAAGAAAATTCCTATTTAAATGAATTTTATAAGAGGTATTGGGCTGATATTTATGAAGATTCACTTATAGCTGAAAGAGTGGAAGATCCAGATGAAGCTAGGGGTTATTTTTATATTAGACATATAAATGATTTTGCAAATGAGTATGCTTCTACATCTCCAGCAGAAGATATTGCAGAATCCTTTGCTTTATTTGTATTAGAAGACAAGCCTTGGGGTAATGCTGTTCCAGAGCAGAAAATAAGATTTTTTTATGAGTTTGATGAATTTATAAAAATTAGGAAAGAGATAAGAGAAAAGCTAAAACTTTAAAATATTTAATGGGAAAATTTTAAAGTTTTGGAATGAAACTAGATTCATGCTGTTAATAGAATATAGCAAAGGCTCACCATAATTTCTTATGGTGAGTCTTAAATATTATATTAAACTTCTACGTTGAATATCCATCCTTCTGGTGCTTCTATATCTCCAGCTTGAATTCCTAGTAAAGTTTCATAAAGTTTTCTAGTTACTGGGCCAACTTCTGTTTCACTGTGGAAAATGTGCTTGTTTTCTTTATGTTGGATTGCTCCGATTGGAGTGATTACAGCTGCAGTACCGCAAGCTCCAGCTTCTGCAAATTCATCTAAGTTATCTATTAATACGTCTCTTTCTTCTACCTTCATACCTAAGTTATGCTCAGCTAAATATAATAGAGATCTCTTAGTTATACTTGGTAATATAGATGGAGATTTAGGTGTAATAAAGGTACCATCTTTAGTTATTCCAAAGAAGTTTGCAGCACCTACTTCTTCTATTTTTGTATGAGTTGCTGGATCTAAGTAGATACAATCAGCAAAGCCTGCTTTAACAGCTTCTGCATGAGGTAATAAGCTTCCAGCATAGTTACCACCAACTTTAGCAGCACCAGTTCCCATAGGAGCAGCTCTATCGTAGTCAGAAGTTATGAAGTTAACTGGAGCCATTCCACCTTTGAAGTATGGTCCAACTGGTGTAACAAAGATTCCAAATATATATTCCCTAGCAGGACGAACACCTACATTGTCACCTACGCCTATTACGTAAGGTCTAAGATATAGTGTTGCTCCACTTCCATATGGTGGGATAAGTCTTTTGTTTGCTTTAACAATTCTTCTGCAAGCATCTAAGAAAAATTCTACTGGTACTTCTGGCATTAAAACTCTTCTACAGCTTTCATTTAATCTTTTAGCATTTTGATCAGGTCTGAATAAGCATACTTTTCCATCTTTATGAGTATATGCTTTTAAACCTTCAAAACATTGTTGTCCATAATGCAAGCATGTTGAACCTTGGCTAATTGTTATTTTATCATCTTCAACTAAGTTTCCTTCATCCCATTGTCCATCTTTATAATGAGAAATAAAATTAAAATCTGCCTTTAGGTAATCAAACCCTAATTCTTTCCAATTGAATTCTTTTTCCATTGCCAAATCTCCCCCTAATAAAATTAACTTTTTTATTTGATTTTTTAATGTGTAGTTAACATAATCCTTAATTTTAATGAAACCGTATACTTGCAAATGGAACTATGTAAATGAAATCGTATACTTTTTTATGTTTAAAAAATTTAGAATTATGTGTCTATAATACTATACTAACACTTTTAAATATTTTATCAATAATTTTTAATAATTATATTAATACTATATGTATATTAATGAAAGGAGAAATTAGAAATGAAAAAAAGATTAACTGTTGAAGGTATGACTTGTGGAAAATGTGTTACCAATGTTAAGACAGCCTTGCAAGGAGTTCATGGGATTGATAATGTGGATGTACACTTAAAATCTCAAATAGTAGTGGTTGATGGAACAGATTCTGTTAATGATAGAGAAATGAAGTGTGCCATTGAAGATGCAGGTTACATAGTAGAAAAAATAGAGCAGGCTTAGTTCGAAATGGAATAGAATATTATAAGAGGTTGAGTTTTCACTCAACCTCTTATTTGTTATATAATTTCAAGTAGAAAAAATTAATTAAATTTATATTAAATTGCTTATTGACTTTAATATTATTTAGGGTATAATTAATATTATTAAATATAATATGAAAGGAAGGTTGAAATGGACATTGATAAAATACCACAATGGATACTTGCTTTAGAGCAAGAAGATGCAGGTTTCTTGAAAAACTTTGTGCTGAGATCTGGATCTTTAAAAGATATTGCAAAAATGTATGAAGTATCTTATCCTACTGTGAGATTGAGATTGGATAAACTGATTCAAAAAATTGAACTAAATGATAAGAAAGAAGAAGAGCCATTCCAAATATTTATTAAAGGATTGGCAGTGGATTCTAAGCTTGATTTGGAAACTGCAAAGTTGATTATTGACAAGTATAAAAAATGTTCGAAAGGAGAATAACCATGTCAGATATAAGTACTATTATTATTGCATTTGTAGTTGCAGGTGCACTCTTAGGAGTTGAATATTTTCTTGGTAAACAAAAGAACTGTTTATTAGGAGGGATTATACCTTTAATATCAGTGATTTTTGCAATATGTGTGTTTAGATTTACAAAACTAACACTTAGCTTTAGAAATTTATTTCCATTTCTCATATTAACTAATATGTTTTTGGCAGAATGGGAATATGGGCGTAAGAGATACAAAAAAGAGAAAGAAGCTGAACTGGATAAAATGAAAGCTCAAGATATAAATTAATTATATTAAACCATGGGGTATAACTCCATGGTTATTTACATATTCTTTTTTCTTCACTTATAATAAAGAAGTCATACTTTATTATTGCCGCTTTTATAATGTTAGGAATTTATGTGAACCTAATATTTATTACAGAGAAAATTATACTGTTAGGGTTGAATGACCATTAAATGAAGTGGCGAGCAGCAGTAAACGGTACGGATTACCCTGTGGAAGGTAGTAGTATATTTTGGGATTGTATATATCTTTAATAGGTATATGCACTGGGGTGAAAGATTCACAGGAAACCAG
>NZ_DHYX01000081.1:58603-61719 GCF_002414285.1 Clostridium sp. UBA5119
CCAGTATTGGACTGTCTATGTTACTGACTTTAAAAATAAAAGAGAAATTGTCTATAGAACTTATAATTATCCTTTTATCTCTAAAAAAAAAAAAAAAAAAGTGGGGGGGGGGGGGGGGGGNNTAAAATGTTGAGCATGTACTTAATAATTATAAGGACATGCTCAATCTTTGTTTAGATTAATTTATTATTGGAAATTCCTTGTGTTTTTTAGAATAATTTTTTAAAGCAGCTTTTACATATTAAAGTTTTTCCTTTATTACAAGACATGATATTATCCTTGGAAACTTCCTTTAGACAAAGTTCACAGATTTGTTTAGAGCTTTTACTGGAAGATAGATTGTTATCTCCAAGGGAGAGCTCTTTACATAAACCTGAGGCACTATAGCTATCTAAGGTTTTATTTTTTTTGTTGCTGGGAGGTTCATAATTTATTATGGGCTGTTTTTCTTCTAGCTTGACTATTTTATAGTCTATGGCATAGGAACTTTCCCCAAAGAGTTCTAGTTCAAATCTTGGGTTCTCTTTATCGTAAAATTCTTCTATAATAAGTCTTCTTACTTGGGCATCATTTATGATAAGGCCGCTTTTCTCAACACCATCTAAAATACTTTTTGTTATGTTATTTGTGTCTGGATGACGTTTTTCACTTTTATAATAAACCTTAAGGACAGCTATAAGTGCCTCTGTTAAGGTTACACTTGGATTTTGAACCCTACATTCGTAGGCTATTTCTTCCTCGTACAGTGCATATCTATCATGATATTTTCCAGAGTTATATGGTAAAATAGCTCTGTTACTGCTATTGAAAAGTTTAAAGTTAGATTTAGAAATTGGTGATCCCTTTACCACAACTTTAGCATAGTTAATATCTTTCATTTTAATTCCTCTTTCTATGATTGTGTGATTAATTGTTTATATAAATAACTTTAGTAAGTATATTATAACACAGGAACTTATGTTTGAATAAGAACAATAAATCTATATTAAATTTTAAAGTAAATAATATAAAGTGTGTAATTACTCTTTAAAAAATGATAAAATGTATGAAGTAATCACATTTGTTAATATAATTGTATAAATGTGTGGATATATTATTTTAGCATGTGGATAAGTTTAAGTTAGTACCTTAAGGGTAAACTTATAATATAAACTTTCATAGTGTGTAAATTATTTAAAAGTAGGTGAAAAATATGAAAGAAGCAAATGAAGTAAAAGAAAATTTTAAAATACTTGCTATAGAGTCAAGTTGTGATGAAACAGCAGCTTCAGTAGTAGTGAATGGGAGAGAAGTTTTATCTAATGTTATAGCTTCTCAAATTGATATACACAAAAAATTTGGTGGAGTTGTGCCAGAGGTAGCTTCAAGAATGCATATAGAGGCTATTAGTGCTGTGGTGGAAGAAGCACTTAGAGAAGCAAACCTAACTTTTCAAGATATAGATGCAGTGGGCGTTACCTATGGGCCAGGGCTTGTGGGGGCTTTACTTGTGGGGCTTCAATATGCTAAGGCTTTGGCTTATGGATTAAATATTCCCCTTATAGGAGTAAACCATATTGAAGGTCATATAAGTGCTAATTTTATTGAACATAAGGATCTAAAACCACCTTTTATTACTTTAGTAGTATCAGGAGGACATACCTTTATTGTTCATATGAAGGATTATGGCAGTTTTGAGGTTCTAGGAGAAACTAGAGATGATGCAGCAGGGGAAGCTTATGATAAAGTGGCTAGAGCTATTGGACTTGGATATCCTGGTGGACCTAAAATTGATAAGATTGCAAAAGAAGGAAATGAGGACGCAATTAAGTTTCCAAGGGCAAATTTCCACGATAAGACACTAGATTTCTCCTTTAGTGGAGTTAAATCAGCTGTACTTAACTACTTAAACTCTCTTCAAATGAAGGGTGAGAGCTATAATCAAGCTGATGTAGCGGCTTCCTTCCAAAAGGCTGTGGTAGATGTACTAGTAGATAATGCTATGAAGGCTTGCAAAGAGAAACAAGTAGATAAAATAGCTATATCTGGAGGAGTTGCATCTAACTCTTATCTTAGAGCAAAGCTTATGGAAAGAGGGGAAAAGGAAGGGATAAAAGTTCTATTCCCAGCACCAATCTTATGTACAGATAATGCAGCTATGATTGGAAGTGCTGCTTATTATGAGTATAAAGCTGGTAGAATTGCAGATTTGACACTAAATGCAGTACCAAATTTGAAGTTAGGACAAAGATAGATACAAAGATTTAGATGTAGGATTTCATATGTTGAACCGTACTACAAATGACTGCGGTTTTTAGCCTTAACCATTTAAATTACTTGGTTAGGGCTATTTTTATAGGTGAAAACGCTGTATCATAAGTAATAATATTTCAAAAATTTTTTGAAACATCTTGAGAGAAATATAGTCCTATTTAGAGTAGGTGCGTTGTTTTATTGATAAAAATTAACTAATAGTTAACTTTTATCAATAAAACATGAGAATACCTCAATTGTTTAAAGTATATAGTTTTGATATCATTAGTGATAACTTAATGAAGCGTATAATTAAAAGGAGGATTTAATCAAAATAGTTTTGTGCAGTTTTTGCTTTAATATTTTTTAAAATATAAATATTAAATAGGAGCAAAGACTATGAAGTATAAAAATGCACAAAAGATATTACCTAAGGAAATTATTAAGATAATTCAACAGTATGTTGATGGAAGTTATTTATATATACCTAGAAAAGATGAAAACAGGAAAAGTTGGGAAGAGAATAGTGGGTTTAAAAATGAATTAATAGAAAGAAATACACAAATTTACAAATCCTTTAATAATGGAAGTTCAGTTAAGGAATTAGCAAATAAATATTATCTTACTCAAAATAGTATTAGGAAAATTATTAGGGAATATAAAATGTATTATAAATAAAGCATGAGAGCATGTATGCTTAGGGTTAGTATGTGGGAATAAATAATACATAAATATTTAGAGACTAACTACATGTTTCAAATACATGATACTATTTAAGGGACTAGATTATTATTAGGAGTGATTAGCATGAGTAAGATAAATATATTAGAAGTGTCTTTCAAATTTGGTGACAAGAACGATACTATTTACCCTGTAATGTTAGA
>NZ_DHYX01000092.1:0-11090 GCF_002414285.1 Clostridium sp. UBA5119
TTGCTGAAGAGATAGAGGTATCAATTTCAACTATACTTGGATATGTTACAGAGTACATAGAGGAGTATGGAAGACCTAAGTTTACTATTCCTTTAAATAAATTTTTTAACCAAGATGAAGAAAAAATTATCATGGAGGTTTGTGAAAGAGTTGGCTATGATAAGGTCAGTAAGGTAAAGGCAGAGTTACCTAAGACAATTAATTATGAATCTATAAGAGCTGTTATACTTAAGAATTATTTTTAAGAGGAGAATATTATGGAAATTTTAAAATTTATAAAGATGCAGGGAGCAGGAAATAATTTTGTGGTTTTTGAAGATATGGAAGTAAAACACAATGATTTAGGTACTCTAGCTAAAAAGTTGTGTGATAGAAATTTTGGCATAGGAGGAGATGGGATATTAGTAGTAAGAAGGAGTAAAATTGCTGATATTCAAATGATAATAATAAATAGTGATGGTTCCTATGCTGGTATGTGTGGAAATGGAATAAGATGCTTTGCAAAATACGTATTTGAAAATAACATAGTAAGAAAAAGTGAGTTTACCGTAGAAACAGGAGATGGTATAAAGGTTTGTCATCTATTCATAGAAGATAATAAAGTAAAAGCTGTTAAGATAAATATGGGAAGAGAGAGTTTTAATCCAAAGTCTATTCCTGTCTTAGGGGAGGAAGAAATTATTAAAAAAGATATATGTACCAATGGAAAAAGCTATAATATAACTTCATTATTACTTGGAGTTCCTCATACTGTTTTATTAACTGAAGATGGAGGTTTTAAGGTTGAAGAAGGTGCAGCCATAGAAACCCATGAATTATTTCCACAGGGGACCAATGTTAACTTTTGTAGAGTTGTGAATAGAGGGGAAATAAAGGTTAATACATGGGAAAGAGGAGCAGGGCAAACCCTTGCTTGTGGAACAGGATGTTGTTCATCGGTGGTGGTTTGTAATAAATTAAATTTAGTAGATAAATCTGTGAAGGTTATCGCTCCAGGAGGTATTTTAACTATAGAAATAACTGAGGATGGAATAATGATGACGGGGCCAGCGGAGAATGTATTTAAGGGTGAAATAGCAGTATAAGTGAACCATTAAGAGTTTATATTAAAACAATTTATAAATTTGTTTTAATATAAACCCTTTTTTATTTATTTATAGAATTATATTTGAAATAAATGGTAATAATCATAGTTGTGATAAAAGAAGATTGTATTTTTAATATGTTTAAGGAGATAAAATGGTGATCAACAGAGTAGATTTAGATTCAATAGCAATAAATACTAAGGCTATGTCTATGCTTTCCAAGGAGATGTGTGAAGAGTATAGCGTTTTCCCTTATGACATAAGAAATAATGAGATTCACTTAGCTACGTTCAAGGAGCATACCAATGAAGAAATTAATAGATTAAGATTTATTTTAAAGAAAAAAGTTGTATTTAATTTATGTACTATAGATCAATTTAAGATTTATTTAGATAAATATTATGAAGAAATTTATAGAAAGCAAATAGTTAAGGGACTTAAAGGTGAAGAGTATCCTAGAAAGGAGCTTGATAAAGAAGTAAAAGGACCCATTATTTCTATAGTTGATTCAATTTTTAGAGAAGGTATTGAAAAAGGTGCTAGTGATATCCATATAGAACCATGGAAGGATAAAATTACTGTAAGGTACAGAATTGATGGTGTTTTAAATGTTTTTAGTACTTTACCTAAGAGTCTTTATGAGGTTATAGCCACAAGAATAAAGGTTATGGCAAATATGGATATTACTAATAAATACGCTCCAGAAGATGGAGAGATAAATCTTAAAGTAAAGGAACATATTTATGATTTAAGAATATCTACAATGCCTACTGTTCACGGAGAAAAATTTGTAATAAGAATATTACAAAGAAATGCACCTTTGTTAAATATAAATAAGCTGGGTTTTACACCTAAAGATTATCGAATCTTAAAAAATATATTAAAGTTTAAACAAGGTTTAATTATAATTACAGGTCCTACAGGAAGTGGTAAAACTACTACTTTATATTCTATGATAAATGAGTTGAACGAAGAAACTAGGAATATAGTCACTGTAGAAAAGCCGGTGGAGTGTGAAGTTGAGGGAATTAATCAAGTTTCCATAGGAGAAGGTAGTGCTACCTATGGAAATATATTAAAGGCAGTATTAAGACAGGATCCTGATGTAATAATGGTTGGTGAAATTATAGATAAGGAAACTGCTGAAGTAGCTATAAGAGCATCTTTAACAGGTCACTTAGTTTTAACTACCTTGCATACTAACGATGCTAGCAGTGCTATAAATAGACTAACTAACATGGGGATAGATGGAGATATAATTAAAAGTTCTCTTGTTCTTGTAATTGCTCAAAGGTTAACAAGATTAATATGTAAAAAGTGTAAGGTGAAATATAAATTATCCAAGGAAGAAAAGAAGCTTCTAGCCATGGATAGGATTGAAGAAGGTTATAGAGGAACTGGATGTATTAAATGTAATAGCACTGGATACAGAGGAAGAACTGTAGCCTATGAGATTATGATTATGGGAAAGAGATTAAAGGAGTCTATGGATAGTGGGGATAGTGATATATTAAGAAACATAGCTATTGAAGAGGGAATGATTACTATGAATGAATATTTTAAGGAATTAGTTGTAGAGGGAAGTACTTCTGTGGAAGAGTATTATGGAAATATGCAGGTTTATAACATTGAAAAAGCCTTAGGAGTGGATTATGGAGTATAAGTATAAGGGGATAAATGTAAAGGGAAAAATTGTATCAGGAAAAGTTATAGTAGAAGATCATTGGAGTTTAATGGAAAGATTAGAAGAGGAAGAAATATATTGTATTAAATATAAAGAGTTGCATAAAGAAAATACATATTTGTTTAAAAGAAGGATTTCAGAAAAAAATTTATCTACTTTTTGCAGAAATTTAAAGAATAATTTAAAGGCAGGAATTCCTTTAGTTAATGCTTTGAAATTATTAGAAGAGCATTTAGGGGATAAAAGGTTATGTGAAATTCTAAATAAAGTTATAAACAATATAAAAAGTGGTTTATCCTTTTCAGAAAGCTTAAAGAAATTTAAAAATGTATTTCCCGAATTTTTTATAACATTAATTCATTTTGGAGAAGAAAGTGGTAGATTGCAGCAGATTCTAACTTTCATGGAAAAGTACTATATGAAGGAATATAAAAGGCGAAAGAAAATTATTAGCGTAAGTATTTATCCTATAGGATTATTTATATTTGTATTAATTATGGGGTTAATTGCCATTTACAAGTTAGTACCTGCATTTTTTAATTCTATGGATATAGAAAATATGAAACTCCCTTATATAACTAGATTTTATTTAGGATTATCTAGAGTTATAAATAGTCTAGGTATACTTGTACTACCAATGGGCATAGGGATTTTTATTGGCATAAGCTTTATACATATTTATCTAAAGGGGAAAGGGATAACCTATAATTTTAAATATAAAAATCCACTAACGAAAAATTTAGAGAAAAATAGATTTTGTTGTAAATTTACTATGGCTCTTTCAATGATGATAGGTAGTGGTATTGATATAAAATCATCTTTAATTTTACTGAGAAATTGTGAAAATGCCATTTACATTAAGGAGCGGTTAAATAGATGTATAGAAGGGTTAGAAAGGGGTGATAGCCTTTATGAGGGCCTTAAGCGGTGTGATATTTTTTCAAATTATTTTCTGTCAACAATATATATAGGAGAAATTAATGGAAGTATTGAAGAGGTATTGCAATGTTGTAATGAAGTTTTCGAAGAAGAACTTGAAGGAAAATTAGATAGGATCACATCTCTAATAGAGCCACTACTAATAGTCTTTGTAGGTATATTTATAGGATCTATCATTATTGCAATTATGATTCCATTGTTTAATATGTATAATACAAAGTTTTAGAAGGTATTAAGGTAGAAAGCTATGAAGAAAAATGGATTTACGCTAATAGAATTAATAGTAGTACTGGGAATATTATCTATATGTTCATTTATAATATATCCTCATTTAAACTCCTATGAGGAAAAGAAGTTAGCCATGGAAATGGAACATGGGGTTAATGGAACAATTGAATTTATAAATAGTTGTAAGATGTATGCAAGAAATAATTATGATAATAGGAAACTCTTTAGATTAGTTATCCAAAGTAGAGAATTAAACCTATATCATGGAACTGTAAAAGTACACAGTTATCTATTACCAGATTCACTAAGGATACATATATCTAATGATGCTAGTATAACTATACCATTAGATATTGACGGAAATACATCTATGGGAAGGTCTATAAATATATATGATTCAGAGGGACGTAGAGAAGTTATAACCATAAAGGTAGGAACAGATTATGTTAGTAAGCAAAAATAAAGGAATTACACTGTTAGAAACTATAATAAGCATGTTAGTTATATCTACTATTCTCATAGGAGCACTTACTTTTTATGGTGTAATGGGAAGATGTGAAGAAGAAGAGCAAAAGGAAATGAAGGCCACTTTTCAGATAGATGCAGTTAAAAAGCTTATTTTATGCAATATGGATTATGGTGATATTAAAGAAGATATAGTTGGAAAAACTAGATTCATAAATACTAGTGATTTATCAGAGGAAGCTATAGGTAGTATAAATATAAGGCATATTATAAAGGATGAAGTAAAACAATACCCAATTATAATGTTAATGGGAACAGAAGAAACTGGTAAAGAAATTATAAAAGTAGAAGTTTTATATAGGTTTCAAGATGGAAAGGAAATAAATTATGTATTCTACAAGGGTAATTATGAGAAAAGCTAAAGGTGTTACTATATTAGAATTAATAGCTGCTTTAAGCATTTCCTCCTTAATAATTACAGTTATTATTAGCAGTTATAGTATTTGGATGAAAAGCTATAAGGAACGAGTATATTATTCTAGTGAAATTACAGGGATTTATGAAGCACTTATGTATATAGAGAATTATGTTAATTATAGAGGTGAAGGATGTTTTTTAAAAGATGGAGATATAATTATACCTACAAATGTAGGAGAAAGTTATATTTCTTTAGATGGGAATGAACTTAGGTTCTTTTTCAAGAATAAACATGGAGTAGGCCACACCAATCAGCCCCTTTTATATGATGTCAAAGAATTTAAAGTTAGGCAAAATGGTAAGGTTCTATTCATTAAAATAGTTACGGATAAAGGAATTAGTGGAGAGAGAGGAATTGGAAAAATATAAAATATGGTTAAACAAATATAGAAAAATTCATAGGGGATGGATATTAACCTATGTAGTAATTGTAGGAATGATTATTTCCCTTACTATATGTTATTCTATGAAATCATTTATTAATAGAAATTCTTATATTAAAAATTATGTGGAATATAACTTGAAAGAAAATCAGGACCATAGCTATAAGGAGCGCTTAATAGCTAGTTTTAATAGTTATGTACTAGAAAATATAGAAACTATAAATGCAGAGACTCCAGAGAAATACTTTGAAAGGAAAGCTGGTGAAAAACTAATCACCTATGATAATAGTTATATCACCTATGATTTAAGCAATAAGTATTTTCAGATCAATGGGTTAAGTAGAGTTTATAGGTTCGTTGTGGATATTAATGGTAGTAAAATTAAATATATTTTTAAGGGAAATTTAGTACAGTAGAAGGGAGAGTTATGAAAAAAAGGTGTACAATTGAAATAAGTGAAGAAGAAATAAAGTTTGTAAAAGAAAAGATTAAAGATTTAAAAAAGGATAAGAATTTTTACTGCACATATTGCAGTAAGAAAAATTATAAAGACAGTGATGTTGCAGTTGAGGAAAATTTAAGAAAGCTTAATTTGGACATAATTTTAGAAGGAGAAGAGATATTTGTACATAATATTTTTGTGCCTAAAGTAAATAAAATTAAACTAGATTTAATTGTTAAAAATCAGGTAATAAAAATTTTTTATGATATAGAAAATATAATCTTTAACTATGAAATTATTAGGAATAAAAGAGGAAAATTAGAGGTAGCTATATACTGCATAAATGTAAAGGATTCACTTTTAATGAATCGAGAATTGTTTTTAGGGGCAAATATAAACTCTGTAATACCTATACAACAGTTATATACAAATAAATACAACAAAAAGATAAAAAATGGAGAATTCACTTTAATAATATATAGAAATAAGTATGTTTATATCATTGAAGTAGAAAATGGAGCTATAAGAGCAAATAGAGTTATAAATGGAAGTAAAGAAAATGTAAATATAGAAATCTTAGCATTTTTGAGAGAGATTAGTGGGGAAGAACATAATAATAAGGGAATTTACATCATTACAAATAAGAAAAAGGAAAAGGTTAAGATTGCTAATTTATATGAGATGAAAAGGAGTTTTCCTGTAAATTCTTAATTTATGAAAGGGGAGAGAGGCAATGAAAGAAGGATATTATCCTCAATGGTATATAGAGAATTTAAGGTACATCTATAAGAAAAATATAATAAGGACTTTGATATATTTCTCTATATTATTTATAATTATTTCCATGGGAATATTAGGTAATTACTATAAGAGATTAAATATTGTAGATAAAGCTCAGTATAACAAAAATATAGAATTAAATAATGACAGAAGAAGTATTACAACCTTTGTATATAACTATATTTATGAAATAATTTCAAAGGAAGATCTTGAGATAAATTCTATGAATATAGATGACAATAATATAGGATTTAATATAAAGATTAAAGATAAGGAAGATTATTCAATGAGTATTAAAATTTTAGAAGAAAAGTTTTCAATAGTTGAAGTTTCATCTATTCTTCAAGAGAAGGAAGAGCTATATTTTACAGCTAAGGTAAAGATTAATGGATACTAGAAAATATAAATTAATTAATATTACAGTAGTTATAATAACTATAATACTCTTAATAGCCTATGGTAAAACACAAATAAATTTAAATAATGCTAAAAATCATAGAAATTTAGTTGTAAGTAACCGTATAGAAGCAAATAAAAAGGAAGAGTTTAAACTTGGAGAATTTTTAAATAGATTAAGAAGTTATAATGATATTTCTTTAAATAACATTGTTGTGTATGACTCTTATGGTGAAGTAACTATCAAGTGTAAGGGTGATTTTACTACTTTTAAAAATTTACTTAGTGATTTAGGTAAGATGGATGAAATAAAAGAAATTAACTCTTTGGTGGTGGAAGAAGATATTTGCACCTTTATACTTGTATTCAAAAAAATCTAAAAATTTTGGTATTTTTATGTTGACTATTTATTTATTGTTATGTATAATTAGGACCAAGGTAAAAGTAAATATTGTCTTATCACGAGCGGTGGAGGGACTGGCCCTTTGAAACCCAGCAACCTGTGTATATATATTGAATCATATATCTTTATATGTTCGTCATGGTGCTAAATCCTGCAGCTTTTTTGAGCTGGAAGATAAGAGAATGAATTGGCATGCATGAAATTTTATGCACTAGAGATTTATTCTCTAGTGCTTTTGTTTTTACCCAAAATAATTAAATCTAGATTTAAAGTAAATAGGATATCTACAGTAAAGGACGGTGCTAGAACATGATAGAGGTATCACATATCAATAAGAGCTTTGAGAGTTTAAAAGTTCTAAAGAATGTTTCATTTACCATAGAAGAAGGACAAGTATATGGAATTATAGGTCACAGTGGAGCTGGAAAATCTACCATGTTAAGATGTATAAATGGATTAGAAGGTTATGATGAAGGCAGTTTGAAAGTTATGGGAAAAGAAGTTTCCTCTATGACAGAAAGAGATATTAGAGAGTTTAGAAAAAATGTTGGAATGATATTTCAAAATTTTAACTTGCTTAAAAGGTCTAATGTATATAATAACGTGGCATTACCATTACAACTATGGGGATATGATAAGGAGCATATAGAAAAAAAGGTAGAAGAATTGTTGAAAATTGTTGGATTATCCCACAAGATAAAGTCTATGCCTAAAGAGTTAAGTGGCGGAGAAAAGCAAAGAGTAGCAATTGCAAGAGCTTTAGCTTTAGAACCTAAAATATTACTCTGTGATGAAGCAACCTCGGCACTGGATCCTAAAACTACAAAGGACATATTAGAGCTGTTATCTAAAATTAATAAAGAAATGGGGATTACCATAGTAATGGTTACTCATCAGATGGAAGTAGTAAAGTCTATATGCCAACGAATATTGCTTGTAGAAGGCGGAGAAGTTAAAGCTGAAGGAAATGTAGATGAACTGTTCTTAAGACCAGGATATTCTCTAAGAAAATTCTTAGGAGAAGAAGAAGAATTTTTATTTCAAGATGGAGTCAATATTAAGATATATTTTCCAGTAAATAAAAGTGAAAATTCATTTATAACCAACATGGCTAGAGATTTGAATGTAAATTTTTCTATTGTATGGGGCAAGCTAGAAAGATTCAGAGAAAATGTATTGGGATCATTAGTCATAAGAGTTGATGAACAGTGGAAGGAAGTTGTTACTAGTTACTTAGAAAAGAATAAGTTCCAATGGGAGGTGTTATAGTTATGACAGCAGAAGCAATTATATGGATCCTTAGTAGTGCACTAATAGAAACTTTAATAATGGTAGTGATATCTACGATCTTTGCAGTAATTATTGGTATGGTTTTAGCCATAGCTTTAATACTAACAACCAAAGAAGGTCCAATGGAAAATAAATATATATATAAAATATTAGATGGGGTTATAAATACTTTAAGAAGTTTACCTTTCGTAATCTTGATGGTGGTAGTAGTTCCTGTTACTAGAGTTATTGTAGGTAAATCTATAGGAACTACAGCGGCCATAGTACCTTTGACTATAGCTGCAGCGCCTTTTGTTGCAAGAATTATTGAAACTTCTTTAAAGGAAGTAGATAAAGGAGTTATAGAGGCAGCTCAATCCTTAGGAGCTACTAAGACTCAAATAATATTTAAAATAATGATAAAGGAAGCCTTACCATCTATTGCGTCAGGTCTTACTTTAACTATTATAAGCATTATAGGATATTCTGCCATGGCTGGATCTATTGGTGGAGGTGGTCTTGGAGCAGCAGCTATAACCTATGGATATAATAGATTTAATACTACAATTATGATATTTACAGTGGTAGTTTTAATTATATTTGTTCAACTTATTCAAAGCTTAGGAAACTACATATATAAGAAATTAAGCTAGTATTCAAAATTTAAGTTTAGAAATTTATAATCAAGGAGGAATATATACATGAAAAAATCAGTAAAGAAATTATTAAGTTTAACGTTAACCCTAGCTTTAGGGGTGACTTTAGTAGGCTGTGGTTCTAAGGGAAAAGTAGGCTCAGAGGTTAAGGGTGAAGATAAGGTTATAGCTATAGGAGTATCTCCAGAGCCTCATAAAGCTATAGTGGAAAATGCTATAAAGCCACTATTGGAGAATCAAGGATATAAAGTAGAAATAGTGGAATTTTCAGATTATGTACTACCTAATACTGCCCTTGAAGAAGGTGAAATAGATGCAAACTATTTTCAGCATGTACCTTTTTTAGAAGCTACAGTAAAGGAAAAATCTTATGATCTTTCTTATACAACAAAGGTACACCTAGAACCAATGGGAGTATATTCAGAAAAATTAGATGATATAGGCGCTATTAAAGATGGTGCGGAAATAGCAATTCCTAACGATCCATCTAATGGAGCAAGAGCCTTAAAGCTTTTAGCTAAAAATGGAGTAATTGAAATTTCAGAGGGGGATCTAGTAACTGCAAAAGATATTACTTCAAATCCTAAAAATGTTAAGATTACAGAGCTAGATGCAGAACAGTTACCAAGGGTTCTAAAAGATGTAGAATTAGCAGTAATAAATACTAACTATGCTTTAGAGGGAGGACTTAACCCTTTAAAAGATGCTTTAGTAATTGAAGGTATAGATAGTCCATATGCAAATATCATTGCTGTTAGAACAGAAGATAAAGAAAAGGATAAAATAAAAGCTTTAACAAAGGCAGCTACCTCTGAAGAAGTAAAAAAATACATCGAAGAGAATTATAAAGGAGCTATTATTCCTGGGTTTTAAATCTATCAAAATGTATATAATAGATATGAATATATGGATATAATATGCATTTTTAATAATATATTTAAACTTTTATTGCAAGTTTCTTAATATGAAGGTATAATTTGTTTGCAAAGAATACATAGTTTTGATAAAATATCATTGTTAATGTAAATGTAAGTAATTATAATTATTAAATTAGGTAATTAATTTATTACTAAAATTTAGTATGCATATTAATAACTACATAAGGTATTAAAGTGCTTTAAATAGGTTATAATAATTTTATTAACAAAGGCTATTATATATTGGGAGGTTACATTATGATATCAGCTGGAGATTTAAGAAAAGGAACAACTTTTGAAGATGGTGGACAAGTTTACACTGTTGTAGAATTTTTACATGTTAAACCAGGTAAGGGTGCTGCCTTCGTTAGAACTAAATTAAAAAATGCTATAACTGGAGCGGTTACAGAAACAACTTTCAACCCAACTGCTAAATTCCAAGAAGCAGTAATAGAGAGAAAAGAAATGCAGTATCTTTATTCTGATGGAGAGTTATACTACTTCATGGATCAAGAAACTTTCGAGCAAATTCCTTTAAACTACGATAAAGTAGAAGAAGCTATAAAATTCTTAAAAGAAAACATGTTTGCAATAATTAAATTCTACAAGGGTGAAGCTTTCTCAGTAGAAGCTCCAAACTTCGTTGAATTATTAATTACAAACACTGAACCAGCAGTTAAAGGAAATACTGCAACTAACGTGTTAAAACCAGCTACAGTAGAAACAGGGGCAATAGTTCCAGTTCCTCTATTTGTAAATGAAGGAGACACAATTAGAGTTGATACTAGATCAGGAGAATATATGGAAAGAGTTTAGTCCATATTGAGCTAGCTTTCATAATTGAAGGCTAGTTTTTATTTGCTATATGAATACATATTTAATAAGTTGCAGAGATATATGAAAACATACTGTTTTTAATAAGTGCTTCATATAATGAAATGTAATATTTCATTATATGAAGCACTT
>NZ_DHYX01000040.1:0-36474 GCF_002414285.1 Clostridium sp. UBA5119
ATAAGTCAGGAATATAAGCTTGTAATAAGAACTGTATTAAAGTAACGAAGGTAGCGATAACTACTATATAAGCAGGTATTCTGATTTTATCAGGAACAAGTTTTCTAATTAAAGATATAACAGCGTTTGATCCAATTAATACTAAGGTAGAAGCTAGAGCCATACCAGCAGCATTCTTTACACTACTTGTAACAGCAAGAGTAGGACACATAGCTAGTACTTGTATGAAAACTGGATTTTCCGTAATAATACCTGTTTTTAATCTATTAACTAATTCTTTCATTCTACTTTGCTCCTTTCAAGTTTGTATTGTAGTAATTTATAGCAGTGTTTACACCATTAGTTACTGCTTTAGAAGTAATTGTTGCACCAGTAATTGCTTGGATATCTGAGCCAACAGTAAGTTCCTTTTCAGAAGAAAGACCTTTAAATTGTGCTGCAAAAGAAGGATCATCCTTTGCTTTAGAACCAAGACCTGGAGTTTCAGTATGACTTAAAATCGTAATACCAGAAACAGCTCCTTCAGCATCGATACCAACCATTAATTCAATTTTTCCACCATAGCCTGATGAGTTAACTTGAAATACATAACCTGCATCACTTCCACTAGTCTTAGCTTGAAATATACCTGTTACGTTTTCATCAGCAATACCATCTTTTAATTCTGAAAATTCTTCTGCCTCTAAGACAACTTTCATAGCAGCAGCTTGGTCCTCTTTAGCTTTGGCTTCAATTGGTGCTCTAGTAATATCATAAGCAAAGGCAAGGATTAGACCAGCAATTGCGGTAATTGCAAGTAGAATTCCTCCTAATTTTAAATTTTCTTTCATTATTTTGCACCTCCGAACACACGTGGATTCGTCCATTTATCAATCATTGGAACTAATAAGTTCATTATTAAGATTGAGTAAGAAACACCTTCTGCATAACCACCGTATAAACGAACTAATGATGTTAATAAACCACAACCAACACCAAATATGATTTGACCTTTTCTAGTCATAGGAGATGTAGTATAATCAGTAGCCATGAATATAGCACCAAGCATTAATCCACCTATGAATATTTCATATATTCCATTTCCCTGCATAAATCCATCTCTACCTAAAACTGTAGTTATTACAAAAACTGTACCAATATACGTAGCAGGTATGTGCCATGTTATAACTTTTCTATATAATAGATAAGCTCCACCAAGAAGTAGGGCGAAAGCAGAAACTTCTCCGATACATCCAGCTAAGTTAGTACCAAGGAATGCATCTAGAGTATCAGGAAGTAATCCACCACCATTACGAAGTATAGCAAGTGGAGTAGCTTTAGTTGCACCATCTATAGTCCATTCAGTCATTTGACTTGGATATGCAGCAAGCAAGAATGCTCTTCCAGCTAGGGCAGGGTTCATAATATTTTGACCAAGACCGCCAAAAAAACATTTAACAACAATAATAGCAAATGCACTACCAACAGCAACCATCCAAAGAGGAAGTGTAGGTGGCAAGTTAAAAGCAAGTAGTAATCCAGTAATAACTGCACTTAAATCTTTTAATGAATTTGGTCTTTTAGTTATTTTATTAAATAAGTATTCGCTAAGCATTGCAGAAGCAACAGCAGTTATCATAACTAATGCTGCATCTATCCCAAAGAAATAAATACCTGCTATAGTAGCTGGTACTAAAGCAATTAGTACATCTCTCATTACAGTTGAGACTGTTTCCTTAGATTTGATATGTGGCGATACTGATACGTTATATAAATTTCCAGACATTATGTTCACCTCTACTTTTTCTTTTTATTAGCTATAACTCTTTTTTTACCCTCTTTGCAAGTTTGAGTTAAATTTCTCTTAGCAGGGCAAGAATAGCTACAAGCACCGCATTCAATGCAGTTAAGTCCACCAAACTTTTCAAAGTTTTCATAATCGCCTCTTACAACTTGAGCATTAAGTTTATTTGGAAGCAAGAACATTGGACATGCATTAACACATTTCCCACATCTGATACAGTTTGATTCAACAGTAGGCACAGCTTCTGATTTTGTTAAGCAAAGTATGCCAGAAGTACCTTTTATTGCAGGAATGTCTAAAGTAAATAGTGCAGTTCCCATCATTGGACCACCGCTAAGAACTTTAACAGGCTCTTCGTTAAATCCATCACAATAATCGACAAGTTCTCTCAAGCTTGTACCAAATTTAACTCTTAGGTTTTTTGGAGTTTTTATTGCACCTCCAGTAACAGTAACTATTCTTTCAGTAAGTGGTTTACCAAGAATAACTGCTTCTCTTATAGCAAAAATAGTAGCTACGTTTTGAACTATGCAACCAGCATCTGCAGGTAGTTTTCCTGTTGGAACTTCTCTTTTAGTAACAGAATAGATTAACTGTTTTTCTGCACCCTGTGGATATTTAGTTTTAAGTTCTGCTATTTCAACATTTTTAATAGGTTCTACAACTGCTTTCATTATTGTTATAGCATCACTTTTGTTGTTCTCAATACCTAAGAAGATTTTTACTTCAGGAAACATTTGAGAAAGGATTTCTAAACCTTCAGCTATCTCATTAGAATATTGTAGCATTAACTGATGGTCACAAGTTAAGTAAGGTTCGCATTCAGCTGCATTGATAACAATAGTATCAATATTGCATTCTTTTGGTGGGTTTAGCTTTACATGAGTTGGAAAGCATGCACCTCCAAGACCTACAATACCAGCTTCTTGAATTATCTCTAATAGCTCATTTTTAGATAAATTCTTATAATTTTCGTGTGGTGTATAGGCTATTTCTTCATAGGTATTATCGTTTTCAATAATAACGCTCATAACCTTTGAACCATTTGATGTAAGCATAGGTGTTACATTTTTAACTATTCCAGATACACTAGAATAGATATTAGATGAAACAAAAGATGTGCTTGCACCAATTTTTTGTCCAACTACAACTTTATCTCCCTTTTTTACAATAGGTTCACATGGAGCCCCTATATGTTGGCTCATAGGGAACACTAAATCACCCTTTGGAAGATAGGTTTCAATTTCTTTTTTTTCTGAAAAATGTTTTCCGTGAGGCGGATGAATGCCTCGTTTAAAAGTTAATAGTCCCATAATATTCCTCCATTCCTATAGTATAAATTATAAAGACATTGTATTAATGACTCCTATAGTACAAACTTTATTATAACTCGAAAATCTTTATGGTGCAATATATTGAATTGTTTATATGATTTAAGAATAATTAAAACTATAGTGGATAAATTAAAAATTAAATAGAAAATAATGCATACATTGTCTAATATTAAGGTATTATTTACATAAATTTAGATAATATAATTCCATACCCGTAATAAATTACAAATTTTAAGGAATATTATAGTGAGCAAAAGTAAATATAAATTTATTGCATTAAAATTTATGGATAAAATATTATTGCATTAATTTTTATAGTATGCTAAAATTAAGTAAGCAAATCTTTATAAAATAAGCAAATATTAAGAGGAGAAAATGATGACAAATAGAGAAGAAGAAATATTAAATCTTATAAAGGATAACCCCTTAATATCTCAAAATGAAATAGCAGATATTCTTAAGATTACTAGGTCATCTGTAGGAGTACATATAGGAAACCTTATAAAAAAAGGATATATCTCAGGTAGAGGATATGTAATGAGTAAAGAAAATTTTGTATCTATAATAGGAGGAACTAATATAGATATAGTAGGATTTTCTAATGATGAGTTAAGACTTAATGATTCTAACCCTGGAAATATAAAATTTTCTTTAGGTGGGGTTGGTAGGAATATAGGTGAAAATTTGTGTAGATTAGAAGTTTCTACAAAACTAATTTCTGTTATTGGTAATGATATTTATGGTCGTAAGATTATAGACGAAGGCAGAGAAATTGGTTTAGATTTAGAATATAGCCTTAAATTAGATGGAGAATCTACATCTGTATATATGTCTGTTCTTGATTATTCTGGAGATATGAAAGTAGCAATTTCATCCATGGATATCTATGATAAGATGACCATAGAATTTATTAAAACTAAAAAATCAGTAATTGAAAGTTCTAGAATATGTATTATAGACACTAATATTCCTAAGGAAGTAATAGAGTATGTAGTTAATAACTTTAAAAATACAAAATTTTTCTTAGATACAGTATCATCATCTAAGGCAGTTAAGGTAAAGGACATCATTCATAAGTTTCATACAATAAAACCTAATAAAATTGAAGCTGAGATTTTATCTGGAATGAAAATTAGTACTATGGATGAGGTAGAAAAAGTTAGTGATTACTTTTTAAACTTAGGTGTAAAAAATGTATTTATAAGTCTAGGTGAAGAAGGAGTATATTATAATGATGGGATAAGTAAAGGATTATTTACTCCACCTAAAGTTAAGGTTATCAATGCTAATGGTGCAGGGGATGCTTTTGTTGCTGGATTAGTATACTCAAGTATGAATAATTTTGATTTAATACATACTTTGAAGGTTGCTTCAGCCTGTTCTTCACTGGCAATTACTCATAAAGATACTATTAATCCAAATATGTCTTTGGAAAATATAAATAAAAAATTGGAGGAGATTAAATAATGTTAGAAAAATATTTAGATATAAACCCAGAGGTAAAAGCAGCATTAATGGAAGGAAAGCCAGTAGTTGCTTTAGAATCAACTATAATATCTCATGGAATGCCTTACCCTAAAAATGTAGAAACTGCATTAAAAGTGGAAAGCATAATTAGAGAAAATGGAGCAATCCCAGCAACTATAGCTATTCTTGAAGGAAAATTAAAAGTTGGATTAACAACTGAAGAAGTTGAATTTTTAGGAAAAACTTCTGGAGTAATAAAAACTAGCAGAAGGGATATACCTTTTATAGTTGCTAATAAACTAAATGGAGCTACTACAGTTGCATCTACAATGATTATTGCAGCACTTGCTGGAATTAAGGTATTTGCTACAGGTGGAATTGGAGGAGTTCATAGAGGTGCTGCACAGACTATGGATATATCAGCTGACCTTGAAGAATTAGCTATGACTGACGTAGCTGTAGTATGTGCTGGATGTAAATCTATTCTTGATATAGGGTTAACTCGTGAATACTTAGAAACTAAGGGAGTACCTGTAGTAGGATTCCAAACAGAAGAATTACCGGCATTCTACACAAGAAAATCTGGATTTAAAGTAGACTATAAAATGGATAGTGAAGAAATCCTTGCAAAAGCATTAAAGGCCAAATGGGATTTAGGTTTAGAGGGTGGTATGGTTGTTGCAAACCCAATACCAGAAGAATTTGAAATGGACTATGATACAATTAATAATGCTATAGAAACAGCTGTTAAGGAAGCAGAAGAGAAAGGGATAGTAGGAAAAGAGAGTACACCATTCTTACTTTCTAAGGTTAAAGAGATTACAGGAGGATCAAGTTTAGAATCTAACATTCAATTAGTATTTAATAATGCTAAGGTTGGAGCAAAACTAGCAGTAGAGCTATCTAAGCTACAATAGTATTTTAAACAATATATAACTAGATAAGCTTTAATTTCAGGTAAAACTTATCTAATATATAACATGTAATATTACCTATATAAAATATAAAATATAAAAGGTATGAAACCTAAAAATTCAAAATGGTTTCATGCCTTTTTATATATAAAAGTAGAGGTATTTTAATGCTACACTAATAATTAGCATTAAAATAAAAACCTAAGGAAATACCCCTAGGTTTCAAAGAATATTGTGCATAGATTAGCTTGTTTTACCATATATTAGATTAAGAATGTCATCAGTATATAGAGTTTCTTTTAAAAGTAATTCTTCAGATAGCTTAACTAATAAATCTAAATTATTATTTAAGGTGTTTTTAACTTCGTCATACAATCCATCCAGTACAGATTTACACTCTTNNATACTACTGTAGTATAATAATCAGTAGGTATTCCTTGCATTTCTGAAAGTCTTAAAAGACCTAGAGATTTTCCCATACCATATTCACATACCATATTATTAACTATATTGGTAGTTTTCTTTAAATCATTGAAGGCTCCAGTAGTTATTTTTTCTTCGCCAAAGATAATTTCTTCGGCAGCTCTTCCACCCAATAAAACCATGATTTTTCTTTTTAAATAGTCTAGATTATGGTAGGTGTTATCTTCACCTATAGTCAAAGTGTATCCACCTGCACCCTTAGAGGTAGGGATTATAGTTATTTTAGAGATTTTTTCTTCTGGAACCTTTAAGTGGGAAATCAATGCATGTCCAACTTCATGGTATGCAGTAATTTTCATATCTTCTTCTTTAAGAGCATCTTTATCTAATTTTTCATGACCAGCAACTACTATTGAAAAGGCTTTATCCATATGTTCACCAGTGATATATGGAGCATCTTCTTTGCATGCAATTATAGCAGCTTCATTTACTAAATTTTCTAATTTAGCACCAGAAAAATAGGCTGTATTATGTGCGATATCTCTTATGTTCATATCACTTACTGGTTTATTTTTAAAGTGAAGGTTTAATATTTTTTCTCTTGCATTAATATCTGGAAGAGACACCTCTATATGTCTATCGAATCTACCAGGTCTTAAAAGAGCTTCATCTAATATGTCAAGTCTATTAGTAGCTGCTATAACAACAATACCTTCACTTTCTTTAAATCCCGACATCTCAGTTAGAAGAGCATTTAAGGTTTGGTCCTTTTCATCAGAATTACCAGATTTATTAGAACTACGTTGCTTACCTATAGCATCGATTTCATCAATAAAAATAACAGCTTTACCATGAGTCTTAGCTTTCTTGAATAAATTTCTAATTCTACTTGCACCTACTCCAACATACATCTGTACAAAGTCTGAACCAGATACAGCATAGAAAGGAACCTTAGCTTCACCAGCTATAGCTTTTGCTAATAGAGTTTTCCCAGTTCCGGGATCTCCATAAAGAATTACACCTTTAGGCATTCTTGCACCGTAAGAAGTATATTTTTCTGGATTTTTAAGAAAATCTACTATATCTTTTAAACTTTCTTTAGCTTCATCATTACCGGCTACAGAATTAAAGCTAAATTTATCCTTAGAAACACTTTGTCCATCAATTGCAGTAATAGAAGTCATTGATCCACCAGAACTATTCCTTTTTATAGCCATAAATATAGTAGTTACAGCAGAAAGGCTGAGGAATATAACTGCTATACGTTGATTTGTTGGTAAAGTTGATGAGCTTTCAACTGTAATCCCTTCTTTTAAAAGAGTTTCTTTAAGAGTATTACTATTAGGATTATCTGTAGAATATTTATTTCCAAATTTATCCACAACGGTAATTTTAGGTGTTTGAGACATGGATACTTTAGATATATTATTAATTTCTAAATCTAGTAAAAAATCTGAATATGTTTTATAGGGGATTGTAGCTGCACCTATATTTAATAAAATTAAAGCTACAATTGATAATACTAAAATACTTAAAGGAATAATAATTAAATTCTTTTTAATGTTATCTATCAATAATCTTACCTCCTTAAAATTTATATATATTTTTTATAAAATAAAATTTAATATATACAATATAAAATGATTAAAGAATAAGGTTTTATCTATAAAAAGATTGTTTCATGCTGTAATTAGTATTATACAAAATTTAAAACTAAAGTCCACAAATTAACCTAAGATTTGTAAATGTAAGTTATGGTAGAATTGTAAAGATAAGAAGTAGAATATGTAATAATAAAATATACCTAGCTACATATCAATGTAACTAGGCATACTCTAAATAAGGAATCCCCTAGTAATATTCTGTTATATTTTATTTATATACATAAATTAATCATTAATTAAATTAGAATTGATTTTTAACTACTGTACCATCAATCATTACCAGTTTAACAGTATTTCTAAGATCAAAAGGATGTCCATTATATATTATAATGTCTGCATCTTTTCCTATTTCAATACTACCAACTCTATGATCAGCATTTATTGCACGTGCTGGATTTATGGTAATAGATCTTAAAGCCTCTTCTTCATCCATTCCTTCTCTAGCAGCAAGGGCAGCACATAGAGATATATATTGAAGTGGAATTACAGGATGATCTGTCATAATGGAAACTTTTATTCCAGCTTTGTTTAAAATCATAGGAGTTTTAAATGTTAAATTTTTCAGTTCTACTTTACTTCTATCAGATAAGCTTGGACCTATAATTATAGATTTTATATGTTCATCTTTAAGGCTTTCGGTTATTAAATGTCCTTCAGTACAATGTTCCAAAGAAAGGTTTAAATCAAATTCTTTAGCTATTCTAATAGCAGTAAGAATATCATCAGCTCTGTGAGCATGAGATTTCAATGGAATTTCCTTTCTGATGACCTTTGCTAAGGCTTCTAACTTCATGTCAAAGTCTGGAGCTTTATCATTACCTTTTTTGAAGGCTTCTTGTTTTTCTACATAATTTTTAGCTTTTATTAAATTTTCACGAAGGATAGCTGCGGTAGCCATTCTAGTACTTGGAGTAACTTTTTTACCACTATAAACTCTCTTAGGGTTTTCTCCAAAGGCAGATTTCATAGCAGTACACTCATTAATAACCATATCATCTATAGTTTTTCCATAAGTTTTCATAGTTGCGAAAGTTCCACCTATTACATTAGCACTTCCAGGACCAGTTGCTACAGTTGTAATACCAGCCTCTAATGCTTCTTGAAAACATTTGTCCACAGGATTTATTGCATCTATAGCTCTAAGATGAGGTGTAACTGGATCAGTAGTTTCATTTCCATCACTACCTTCAAATCCTAATCCATCTTCCCACATTCCAATATGACAATGAGCATCAATAATACCTGGCATTAAAAAGCCATTTTTCCCATCGATAATTTCTATGTTTTCAGGAATTGCTATGTTTGAACCAAGGTTGCATATTTTGCCATTATCAATTAATATAACACCATTTTTAATAATTTCATCTTCTGTCATAGTGTGGATAGTAACATTTTTAATAGCTATCATTTAAATCACTCCTAAAATAAAAGTTTTACTTCACAGTATTACTTAAATTGTAACATATTGGTAAAAAATTTTGGAGGAATTAATCCAGTTTTTATTCCTTGAATTACTAACATATAAGTACAAGTTGTGTCAAATCTTGCGTCATGGTAGCCAGATGTCTCACCAAATAGAGAAGTACATTTATTTTGAAGAGAATCTTCTTTAAGGTTTAAAAAGTTTATCACTTCTCCAAGAGAAGGATTTTTTAATAAGCCTCTAGAATTAGTAGCTTTACATATTTCTTTATAATATGACATAGTACAAAATGAACCTTTAGGATTAAAAGGAATATCTAAAAATTCTAGTTCACTTTTTAAAAATTTAATATCAAATTGAACATTGTGTCCAATAATTATATCACTATTGATAAAATCATCTATAAATTCCTCATAAGTATCTTCGAAATATTTTCCATTACTCAGTTCGTAGAGCTTTTCTAAAGAAAAGCCATGTACAGCTTCAGCACTTTCACTCATTTCTTCTACAGTGAAGAAATAATTTTTACCTACTGTTGTTTGAGGTTTTGTGCTAGTATCAACAGTAATATATGATAATTGACATATATTACCGGGTTTTATACTAGTAGTTTCAGTATCGAAAAATAATAATTTCATAAATGTATTCTCCTTAATTTCTTATATAAACTATATATTTATTAAATTTAGTCAACTTTAGCCAATAAATTAATAGTATAATTCTATTAAAGTTATGTCAATATATTGAGTAATTTTAGAGTTCTAAATTTTGTATAAATTGTATAATTAATAGAAAGAATAATTTGAATGAGAAAAAATATTATAAATATTAAAATATTTAGGTGAATTTTATATTGGGTTAATTAATATTTTACGAAAAGTGAAAAGGTTTAACTTGCAATGTAAAGGATTATATATTAACAAAAAGTAAAAAATTAATATATTGTTAATGAAAAAGCGATAAATAACTATACATATTAACTTATTGTTAACAAAATTGATTATATTCATTATTTTTATATTATGCTATAATGCAAATATTGAACACAATTATAAAAGGGGGCTTATATTATATGAGTTTATTATTTGTAATACCTACTAATAAACAAAATAAAGAGGAGTTACTAAAAATACTTCAGCAATATAAGGAAATAAGATTTGTTTCTCTAGTTGGTATTGACTTTTTAGGTAATGATACAGACGAAAAAATTCCTGTTAAAAATTTCATAGAAGATATTGAGACATTTTTACATGGTACAGCTGTCCAGACTGATGGATCATCTGTAATATTACCGGGAATAGCTACCCTTAATAATGCAAAGGTAGATATGAAGGTTGATTTAACTTGTAATTGGTATGTAGATTACAATTATGATTATATAGATGAAGAAACAAATAAACCAGTAGGAACTATTAGAATGCCATGTCACTTATATCATGAAGATATTGCCGTAGATTCTAGGTATATACTAAAAAATTCTGTAGATCACTTTAGAGTTTCCATGATGAAGTTATTTGAAGAAAATCCACAGTTTTTAGCTAACTTTGACATTAACTATGATGAGATAGAGGATGTAAGTATCACAGCAGCAACAGAATTAGAGTTTTGGGTAAATACTCCAAATGAATTAGCTGAAATAGAAGAATTATCCACTTCCCAAGTATTAAAGGAGCAGTACTGGAAGAGAACCAAGGGTCCTGTAAGAACAGCATTAGAAAAATCTTTAGATTTATTAGCTAAATATGGTCTACAACCAGAAATGGGGCATAAAGAAGTAGGGGGAGTTAAAGCTAAACTATCTGAATCAGGAGTTCTAACTCACATAATGGAACAATTAGAAGTGGATTGGAAGTTTTCTACAGCTCTTCAAACTTGTGATAATGAGCTTTTGGTAAGAGGTTTAATAAAAGAAACTTTTAGAAAGAATGGTCTTGAAGTTACATTCCAAGCTAAACCAATTGAAGAAGTAGCAGGAAATGGAGAACATTTACATGTAGGCGTTACTTTAAAGCTTAAAAATGGTAAGATGATGAATCTATTCCATAGTTATGCTGAAAAAGACTTTTTAAGTGAGGTAGGATATGGAGCAATAATGGGGGTATTAAAGAATTATGAAGTAATAAATCCCTTTGTTTCTTCAAACTATGATGCATTACAAAGATTAAAACCAGGATTTGAAGCGCCAGTATGTATAGTAACTTCATTAGGATTTACTAAAGATGTGCCTTCAAGAAATAGAACTATCCTTGTTGGACTAGTGAGAGATGCAATTAATCCAATGGCTACTAGGTTTGAGTTGAGATCACCAAATCCTAATACAAATATTTATTTAGTATTATCTTCAGTTATAATATCTATGGTAGATGGAATAAGCTATGTAGTTACAAATAATAAAAGTAGAGAAGAACTTTTAGCAGAACTTTCTAAAAAACCAGTAGAAAAAACTTCTTACCTAGAGGAAAGCAGATGTTATAGAAGTGAAGAAGATGTATTTGAATTCTATACAGAGGAAGAAAGAGAAGAGTATTTTGGTAAGGCGCCAAGTACTGTATATGAAAATTTATTAGCTTTTGAAGATGAATCCAGAGTACATGTTTTAACTAAAGATGGAGTAATAACTAATAAAGTAATTAAAGGATATAAGGAAGCTGTACTTGAAAGATGGACTACTGAGTTAGAGCATAGAATTCTTCCGAACTATTCTAATGAAATTAGAAACATTAGAAGATCTAATGGCGATGATTTTATGGAGTATGATCTTGAAAAATGGAGTGAAATAAATAAGCTAAGAGAAAAACTTATGAAAGATAATTATGTAAGTAAAAGCTTATTTACTCAAATGAGAGAAGCAATTAATGATAAAAATTATAAAGAATTATCTGAGTTACAATTAATTGTAGATGAAGATATGAGAAGCCTAAGAAGGTTATATATGAATTATAGAAGAAATCTTATGGATATATAGATATACAAAAGGTAATCACTGAAAAATTTTCAGCGATTACCTTTTTAAATTAATTATAACTAAAACATAAATTACATAAATATAAGTTTTAGTATAAATATGATGGATAGAATATACATTACTATTGAGATTGGTTTTTTATTTTCTTTCTTACCAAATATGTTATTTAATAAGTTTATTAATGTATATGAAAGAACTCCAAGGGTAAGACCATCACCGATACTATAACATAATGGCATTGCAGCTATAGTAATGAATGCAGGGAAGCCTTGAGTAAAATCTGTAAAGTCTATTTTCATAACACTTTCTAACATCATAAAACCAATCCAAATTAAGCAAGGAGCTGTAGCATAACCAGGTATAGCTATAAATATTGGAGATAGGAACATTGCCAATAAGAATAGAATACCCGTAGTAACAGCTGTTAGTCCAGTTCTTCCACCTTCACTAACTCCAGCTGCGCTTTCTACATAAGTAGTAACGGTTGAAACTCCAACTAAAGAACCAAAGGTGGTTCCTATAGCATCTACTAGTAGAGCCTTTCTTGCCATTGGTACATTACCATCTTTATCTAACATATTTGCCTTAGAGCATACACCAACTAAAGTACCAACTGTATCAAAAAAATCTACAAACAAGAAAGTAAGACAAATTGTTATAAAATTAAGAAGAGCTGAACTATTAGTGAATACGGAGAAGTCAAGCTTGAATGCAATTGATTTGATAGATTCATATTTGAATAATCCATTTGGAAGATATATGCCAGCGGCAGTAGCTCCTTCAGGATTTATAACTGCATATATCCAACCAATTATAGAACAAATCAGAATGGACCAAAGCATAGCTCCCTTAATATTTTTAGAGTTCAAAACAGCTATAATAAGAATGCCAATAACTGCGATTATAGCACCAGGAGCTACCATAGAACCTAGAGATACAAGGGTAGCTTCATTAGACACTACAATACCAGCACCTGTTAAACCTATAAAAGCAATAAAAAGTCCAATACCAGCAGTAACAGCATGCTTCATTGTAAGTGGAATACAATTAACCACAGCTTCACGCACTCTAGTTACAGATAGAATGATGAAAATTATACCTTCTACAAAAACAGCAGTAAGTGCTACTTGCCATGGAACACCCATGGCACCGCATACTGTAAATGCGAAGAATGCGTTAAGTCCCATACCAGATGCCAGTGCAAAAGGTGCGTTAGCATATAGTCCCATGAGTATAGTAGTAAGTCCCGCAGCTAGACATGTAGCAGTTACAAGTGCTCCAGCAGTACCATCACCCATAGCAGTACTAAGGAAATTAGGATTTACAGCAATAATGTAAGCCATTGTTAGAAAAGTGGTAATTCCAGCAACAATTTCACGCTTTACGTTAGTTCCATTTTTAGTAAGTTTAAAATACTTGTCCATATAAATCCCCCTAATATTAATAGATATAATTATTAATATTAGTATAATATTAAAATATTACTAGAAAATATATTTATTACATATAAATTATAAAAGGTACAATTTCCAACACTCTCTTATCAGAAGGAAATTCGTTGTTATAGTTTAAATGAGAAACAAAGTCTTTATAGTTGCTATGAGATGTAATAAAACCCCATAATAATTTAGATACTAAAGGGTTGCTATCAATAATATTATGATTTGACTGAGGATAGTCATAACTTGCTATTTCACCGACAATTGTACAAGGTCTACCAATATAACACTCTATGTCCATAGATGCATGTTTACTACAAACAGAAGTAATAACTAAAGTATCTGAATCAAAAGGAAAGGAGGTAGGATATTTTAATACTTTATCTTCTGTTAAAGATTTTATATTTCTTTTTATCCAATTAATCATAGAGGTATTATCTATATCAGAAGTTATTTGTTGAAACTCAAGTAATTCTAATGTATTTCTTAAAAGTTCTAAAGTACTATCTGATTTTTCTATAGTACACTGGAACTCTACAATATCGCCAGGAGAAATTGTATTTAAGTCATTATTTGATTTTAAAGATTTGATTGCATTGTTTCGATTTAATAAAGTTTCTAGATTTATAAATAAATTAATAGATGAATTTTCTATTTCATCTATTGATTTTCTTTGAGTGCTTTTAGATAAAGTCACTGTAGCGGAACCTTGAATAATTTTTCCACAAGTTAGTTCAGACAATGGTAGAGTAGCTTGAATTGTAGTTTCTTCTCTTTTTCCACTTATTTCAATGTTTTCATATCTATTTATAGCTATTTTATACATATCTCTAATAGTATCACCGTTAATATAGTAGGGCATAAAGATGTTCTTCATATTATAACTCCTAATTTATCAATTTTTAATATATCCTATATATATTCAAGATTAAATATATTTATCATTATTATTACAAATAATTTCATGTATAAAGGTATAAAGTTAGATATAATAAAAATAATCTAAATATAATGTAACTGTTTCCAAATCTATGATATAATAACGTGGTAAAGGAGGGGGACATATGGAAATTTTAATTGCATTAATACTCGGTGCCATTGTAGGTTACTTTCTAAAATTAGGTGAAAAGGGGAAAATAATAAATGGTAAATTACAACAACTTGGTGTAATATTCTTATTATTTTCTATGGGAGCTTCTATAGGAGCCGATAAAAGCATAATAAAAAATCTTCCGACCATAGGGTTAAAGTCTTTTTTATTTGCAGTAGCTACAATAGGTGTAAGTATAGTACTTGTGTATATTTTATCAGAAAAGTTTATGCCTAAGGAGAATCAATTAACCAAGGAAGAATCAATCTTAAATGTGGAAATCATAGAAAATGAAAAAGTGGTTACTGAAATTCATAGTGAAATTTTAAATGCAGAGATTGTAGAAGATGGAAATGTTGTAATTGAAGAGTGTAGTGAGCTTTTAAATGAGGCATGTGGGGAGGACAAGTAATATGACGTACATAATAATAGTATCTATATTAGTTGGAATGGGTTGTGGTTATTTTGTGTTTCCACCAGAAATAATGAGTAGTATTGATAATCTTGCATCCATTTCATTATTTGTTTTAATCTTTTTAGTTGGCATAGATGTAGGTGGCAACAAGACCATATTTAAAGATCTAAAAAAGGCAGGATTTAAGGTTTTGTTAGTACCATTTGGAGGAATTGTAGGTAGTTTATTAGGAGGACTTTTAGTAGGATTCCTATTTAATATGGCTCTTAATGAAAGCTTAGCTATAGGTTCAGGATTTGGATGGTATAGCTTATCAGGAGTAATGCTTAAAGAAATGGGTGGAGATACTTTAGGAGCTATAGCATTTTTAACAAATGTATTCCGTGAGATGATAACAGTTATTTCAATTCCAATATTAGCTAAAAAACTGAATGGCTACACTGCTATAGCACCTGCAGGAGCAACTTCTATGGATACAACATTACCACTTATATCTAAAGCAACAAATCCAGAGATAGCTGTAATAGCATTTATAAATGGAGTTATATTAAGTTCTTTAGTTCCAGTATTTGTAACATTCTTTTATAACTTAGGATAATATTACTTTATATGTTTTTAATTTTTATAATTGTAAATAAGGAACTATATAAAAATGATGGTATAAATAACTTATTTATACCATCATTTTTATGTTTATATTTATATTAGTTAGGGACTAATAACTAATAACTAAATTAAGGTGTTTATCTATTTATATAGTGAGTATGAAGTAAATGGTGAGATTTTTCTCCATTAGGTTTTCCAAGGAACTCATCATAAAGCTTTATTATCTCAGGGTTTTCATGAGATTTTCTTATAACCTTATTAGCATCCTCACTATAAAGAGCATTCATTCTTTTTTCTATTAATGAATATTGCTCATTAGAATATGGTTGACCACCACCGTTTATACATCCTCCTGGACATGCCATAACTTCAATGAAGTGATATTTTTTAGATGTATCTTCTATATTATCTAACAAATTCTTTGCATTTGCAAGTCCATTTACAATAGCTATATTAATAGTGTTACCATCAATAACTAATGAAGCTTCTTTGATTCCATCTAGACCTCTAACAGATTTAAAATCAAGTTCTTCTAAAGTACTATTTGTAATCCATTCATAAGCAGTACGTAAAGCAGCCTCCATAACGCCACCACTAGTTCCGAAAATAACCCCAGCACCAGTAGATTCACCCATAATAGTATCAAAATCAGAAGAAGGTAGAGTAGCAAATTCTAATCCAGAACGTTTAATCATCTTAGCTAATTCTCTTGTAGTTATAACTACATCGATGTCTGGATTATCATTTTCATTGACAAATTCTTCTCTGTTAGCTTCAAATTTTTTAGCAACACATGGCATTACAGATACAACAAAAAGTTTTTCCGATGGTATACCCAATTTTTCAGCAAGGTATGTTTTTGCAATAGCTCCCCACATTTGTTGAGGAGATTTGCATGTTGATGGAAGATTTAATAGGTTCCCATAGTGTTTTTCTATGAAATTAATCCATCCAGGACAACAACTAGTAATCATAGGAAGATTTTCACCACTCTTATATCTTCCTAGAAATTCTGTTGCTTCTTCCATAATAGTTAAATCTGCTGCAAAATCAGTATCATAAACCTTATCAAACCCAAGTTCTCTTAGTGATTCAACCATCTTACCAGTAACAGCACCTTCTTTAATACCAAATTCTTCTCCAAGTGCTGCACGAACAGCCGGAGCAGTTTGAACTACTACATATTTATCTTTATCACCTATAGCGTTTAATACATCTATAGTATTATCTCTTTCCATTAAGGCCCCAGTAGGACAGACATTTATACATTGACCACATAAAGTACAAGCGCTATTATTTAGCTCTTCAAAGAATGCGGTGCTTATAGTGGTATTAAAACCTCTATTTATTGGTCCAATTGCACCAACCTTTTGAACTTGGCTACAAACAGCTTCGCATCTTCTACATAAAATACATTTGGAAGTATCTCTTACTATAGATGGATTTTCAAGTTCTTTTACAGCTACAGATTTTGAACCAGTATATTTTAAATTAGTTACTCCATAAGTACTAGCAAGCTCTTGGAGTTCACAATTTAAATTTTTTTGACAAGTTAAGCAATTCATAGAATGGTCTGATAATAAAAGTTCAATTATAGTTTTTCTTGCCGCTATTACTCTTGGAGTACTAGTATTAACAACCATACCTGGAGCAACAGCTGTACAACAAGATGGTGCTAAATTTTTTCTTCCTTCCACATCAACTACACAAACTCTACAAGAACCAGGTTTATTAGTTGTCTTTTTATCATGAAGATTTAGGTAGCAAAGGGTAGGAATTTTTATATTAAGCTTACGTGCAGCATCAAGAATTGTGGTTCCTTGCTCCACTGATATTTCTTTATTATTTATTTTAAGTGTAACTAAACTCAATACTTTCACCTCTTTTAAATTATTAAACTAGATCTATTGCATCAACTGGACAGCTAGATTTACATGCACCACATTTAATGCATTTACTATATTCAATTACATGCTTAGTCTTAACTTTACCTTGGATACATCCAACTGGACATTGTCTTGCACATTTAGTACAGCCAATACATCTATCAGTAATAACAAATTTCATAAGGTCCTTACAAACTCCTGCTGGACAAATCTTATCTACAACGTGACTTCTATATTCATCATAGAAATATTTCATTGTACTAAGAATAGGGTTAGGAGAAGTTTGTCCTAAAGCACAAAGTGAAGTATCTTTTATAGTGTTACTAAGCTCTTGAAGCTTATCTAGATCACTTAAATCACCTTCACCCTTTGATATTCTTTCAAGAATTTCAAGTAATCGAGTGTTACCAATCCTACAAGGTGTACATTTACCACAAGATTCTTCTTTTGTAAACTCTAAATAGAATTTAGCTATATCAACCATACAGTTGTCTTCATCCATTACTATCATTCCACCAGATCCCATCATAGAACCGATAGCACTTAAAGAATCAAAGTCAATAGGAGTATCTAAAAATTCTTTAGGAATACATCCACCAGAAGGGCCTCCTGTTTGAACAGCTTTGAATTCTTTATCAAATTTAATTCCTCCGCCTACTTCAAAAAGAATTTCTCTTAAAGTTGTTCCCATAGGCACTTCTACAAGACCAACGTTATTAATTTTACCAGCAAGAGCAAAAACCTTAGTACCAGCGGAAGATTTAGTGCCGATTGAACTAAACCAATCTGGACCATTATTAATAATAGCTGGAATATTCGCTAAAGTTTCAACGTTATTAACGCAAGTTGGCTTATTCCAAAGTCCAGATTCAGCAGGGAATGGTGGTTTATTTGTTGGTTCTCCACGGTTACCTTCTATTGAGTGAATAAGAGCAGTTTCTTCACCGCATACAAAGGCACCAGCTCCGTATTTAATTTCAATATCAAAATCAAAGCCTGAATTTAGTATATTTTCACCAAGGAGTCCATATTCTCTAGCTTGATTTATAGCGATTCTAAGTCTTTGAATTGCTAGTGGATACTCAGCTCTAATATAGATATTACCTTTAGTAGCACCTATAGCATAACCAGCAATAGCCATAGCTTCAAGAACACTATTTGGATCTCCTTCTAAAATTGAACGATCCATGAATGCACCTGGATCACCCTCATCGGCATTACAAATAATATATTTTTGATCAGCATCATAGCCTTTTGCAAATTGCCACTTCTTTCCGGTAGGAAAGCCGCCGCCGCCTCTTCCTCTTAGTCCAGATTTTAACATAATATTTATTATGTCATCAGGAGTATATTCTGTTAGGCACTTTCCAAGAGCTAGATATCCTTTTTCAGCAATATATTCATCAATACTTTCTGGATTTATTAATCCACAATTTCTAAGAGCTATTCTTACTTGTTTCTTATAGAAGGTCATTTCATCTTGAGTTGTAACTCTTTCTTTTATAGTTGGCTCTTCGTAAAGCAATCTTTGTACAACATTTCCATTAACAATATGTTCATTTATAATTTCTTCAGCATCCTCAGGAGTTACGTGAACATAAAATACGTCATCTGGAGTAACTTTTACTATAGGACCTTTTTCACAGAAACCGAAACAACCAGTTATGGAAACGTATACTTTATCTTTCAAACCTAACTTATTAATTTCTTTTTCAAGGTTATCTTTAATTAAATCACTTTGTGCAGACTTACATCCGGTTCCTCCACAAATAAGTATTTCTTTTTCATAGTTATTTTTTTCACAAACAAAGCCATCGATACCAGCTGCTTTTCTAATATCAAGGGATGATTTGTATTCCTGATAAATTTTGTTTAATTCTTCAAAGGAATTTATTTTATTCAACTTTGTTACCTCCTAATTCTACTCATATTCAGCTAATATACTTTTTACTTGGTCTGGAGTACAGTGACCGTAAACCTTATCATTTATGGTTAAAACGGGAGCTAGACCACAAGCACCAACGCATCTCAAAGAACCTAGTGTAAATTTCATGTCTTCTGTAGTTTGTCCAGATTTAATACCTAGTTCTTTTTCAAATTCTTTAAGAACATCTCCAGCACCACGAACAAAACATGCAGTACCCATGCACACATTTATTACATTTTTACCACGAGGTTCTGTAGTGAAAAATGAGTAAAATGTTACAACACCATAAACTTTAGATATAGGTAAATTAAGTTTATTAGCGACGAAAGTTTGAACTTCCTTAGGTAGATATCCAAAGATATGCTGAGCTTTATGCAAAACCTCTATTAAAGCTCCATCTTTGCTAGGTAAGGAATTAATAAAATCTTCTAATTCCTTAAACATTTGATTTTTTTCTAAGTTACAACACACTTAAAAAATACCCCCTTACTAAATAAGTTTAACATTAAAAATATACAAAATATTTTCAATAATTCATCAAATCACTAACAGTATAATACTTTTTTAAAGTTTTGTATAGTGGGATTTTAAAAATAATATAATCTATTACAATGAAAATTATCAAGATCCATATTAGAGAATTTAATTAAATATATGATAACAGTAATTTCTATTGGTGAAATAACATATTATGGTGATTAAAAGAATATAATTGTAAAATATTAATATAAAGTAAATATATGGGGTTGATATTTTGAATTGTTATGATTTGGCTATAGTCAATGGAAATATATATGTGGAAGGAGAATTTATTAGAGGAAATTTGTACATTGATAATGGAATTATTAAAAACCTGTCAAAGGATATTTTCTTATCAAAAGATATTTATGATGCAAAAGGAAATTATGTATTACCAGGATTTATAGATCCTCATGTACATTTTCAGCTTAGTGTGGGTAATGAGGTTTCTGCTGATGATTTTTACAATGGTTCTATAGTAGCTGCATATGGTGGAATTACAACATTTATAGATTTTTTAGATCCTGTAAAAAATATTGAAGAGTTAAAAAAAGCTTTTGTAGACAGAAAAAGAAAAGCAAAGGTTTCTGTTATAGATTATGGATTTCATAGTACTATTGCAAATTTTCAGGATAATGAAGAACTATTTATTGAGGAGATTAAAAAGAAGGGAATTTGTAGCATAAAATTCTTTACTACTTATAGTTCCAGTAATAGAAAAACTGGCTTAAGAACTATTGGTAATTTACTGAAAATTTCAAAAAGGATGAAAGTTATACTTATATCTCATAGTGAAAATGAAGAGTTAATCAGAGAAGGAAAGTTTCCAGTAAGATTTCATGAAGAAAATAGACCCACATTATGTGAGACCACAGAAGTTTTAACTTTAGCTGAAATGACTAAGAATATGGATGGATATATGTATATTGTACACCTTAGTTCAGGAGAATCTTTAAGACGAATTATGGATTTATATAAAAGCTTAATAAATAAAAATTTATTTATAGAAAGCTGCCCTCAATATTTTTATTTATCTAAAGATAATTATTTATTAAATGATGGCTTTCTATATACCTTAACGCCACCTCTTAGATCTTTAGAAGAAATTGATGAATTAAGAAAAAATATAGAGCATGTTAGTGTGATAGGTACTGATCATTGTCCATTTAAATCTAATGAAAAAGCAAGAGAAACTTTAGATTTAATTCCTATGGGAATAGGGGGAATAGAATATTCTTTTAATTTATTGTATACAATGTTTGGTGATAAAATAATTGATAAATTTACAAAGAATCCAGCAAAGATTCATGGTTTATATCCTAAAAAAGGAACGTTACTCCCAGGATCAGATGCTGATGTTGTAATATTTGACCCTTTAGATAGGCATAAAATAAAATACTCTCATTCCAATTGTGACTACAATTTGTATGAAGGACTAGATGTAAAAGGTAAAGTAATTACGACTATTTCAAGGGGAAGATTTATTGTAAAGGATGGAAAATTGGTAGGTAATGAAAAAGGAAATTACGTAGGTAGAGAGTTAAAGTTATAGAAAACACTAAAAAGTTTGTATAGTTATATATTTTTGTGACTAATTAATCAGTAAGAATAAAGGGAGGTGCTTTAGTAGGATTATAATCTTGCTAAAGAGAATTATGAGTTATAAGGTAATAGGTAGTAGTGTATCTAGATTAGATGGTGTGGCAAAGGTTACAGGGAAGGCTAAGTATGCGGATGACTATTTTGAAAGGGAAATGCTAATAGGAAAGGTGCTTAGAAGTCCTTATGCCCATGCAAAAATAAGAAGTATTGATGTTTCTAAAGCAAAAAATTTAGAAGGTGTTGAAGCAGTAATTACTTATCAAGATTTACCAAAAATAAAATTTGCAACGGCTGGACACCCTTGGACCTTTGATGAAGCACATAGAGATGTAGAAGATAGATTAATCATTACTGATAAAGTTCGCTTTTGTGGAGAACCAGTGGCGGCAGTTGTAGCAATAGATGAAATAATAGCTCTAAAAGCTATAAAACTTATAGATGTAGAATATGAAGTGTTACCATTTGTAATGGACCAGGAAGAAGCTATAAAAGAAGGTGCTCCAATAATACATGAAGAAAGACAAAATAATATTATTAGCTCTTTTGGCAATGAAGTAGGAGACGTAGAAATAGAGTTAAAGGAAGCTGACAAAGTATTTACAGGTAAATTTAATACTAGTACTGTACAACATTGTCATCTGGAAAATCATAGTGCGTATGCTTATATGGAGTCAGATGGAAGAATTGTAATAGTAACTTCTACTCAAATACCACATATTGTAAGAAGGATAGTAGGACAGGCTNNTTGGTGGTGGATTTGGAAATAAACAAGATGTTGTTATAGAGCCATTAACTGCAGCAATGACACTTGCGGTTAATGGAAGACCAGTTAGATATGCATTAACTAGAGAAGAATGTTTTATAGACACAAGAGTTCGTCATGCTATGCGATTTACATTTAAAACTGGAGTTACTAAGGAGGGTAAGTTACTAGCAATAGATATAAAGAACTTGGTAAATAATGGAGCATATGCATCCCATGGACATTCGGTGACCATGAGCTGTGGAAGTAAATTTAGACCATTATATGATTTTAATGCTATAAAATATGAGCCTAAAACTGTATATACTAATATGCCGGTAGCAGGAGCTATGAGAGGATATGGGGTTCCACAAATTTCATTTGCTCTAGAAAGTCATATAGATGATATTGCTAGAGAACTAAATATAGATCCTGTGGAATTCAGATTGAAAAATTTGGTGAAGCAAAATCATGTAGATCCATCCTCCAAAAATGTGGTGCGTTCCATGGGACTATCACAGTGTCTTGAAAAGGGAATGGAATTAATAAATTGGAATGAAAAGAAAAAGCTATATAAAAATCAAACAGGTAGTTTAAGACGTGGAGTAGGAATAGCTTGTTTTAGTTATTTTGCAGGTACCTATCCTGTAGCTCTAGAAGCAGCAGGTGCAAGAATTGTGATGAATCAAGATGGTTCAGTACAGTTGCAAATTGGGGCTACAGAAATTGGGCAAGGTAGTGATACTATATTTGCACAAATGACTTCAGAAGTTTTAGGAATTCCAATTAATATGGTTCATGTAATTTCAAATCAAGATACTGATGTTACTCCATTTGATACAGGTTCTTATGCATCAAGACAGACTTTTGTTACAGGTGCTGCAGTTAAAAAAGGTGCTATGGAGGTAAAAAGTAAAGTTCTTCAGTTTGCTAGCAGAAAAAATGGCCTCAATCCAGAGGTAATGGATATAGTTGATTGTAATATAGTTGAAAAAACAACGGGTATAGTTGTCTGTTCTCTTGAACAAATAGCACTAGAATCATTTTATGATAGGATTTACAGTTCTCCTATAACTAGTGACACTTCTGTTAATATAAGGACTAATGTAGTTGCTTATGGAGCAACCTTTGCAGAGGTTGAAGTAGACATAAAAACTGGTAAAATAACCGTAGTAGAAATATATAATATTCATGATTCTGGAACTATAATTAATCCAATGCTAGCAGAAGGGCAAGTTCACGGTGGTGTAAGTATGGCACTGGGATATGCTTTATCAGAGCAAATGATATTTGATGAGAAGACTGGAAGAGCTCTTAATAACAATCTCTTAGACTATAAATTACAAACTATTTTAGACACGCCTAATATTGGTTCAGCATTTGTAGAAATTCCAGATGATGCAGGAAGTTTTGGACAAAAATCTTTAGGAGAAAATACAACACTTTCTCCAGCTCCAGCTATAAGAAATGCAGTTTTAGATGCAACTGGTGTTGCCTTTAATAGAATACCAATGAATCCACAAAGAGTATTCGAAAAGTTTAAAGAAGAAGGCTTAATATAGGGTTTCCATTAAATTTAATAGTACAGATTTTATAGATAGTAAATTGAAGTTATCAATATAGAAGGAGGTGGACTTTAGTAGAGGATTAAATCTCTATTAAAGACAAAAATGTTTGATATTAAGAATATACTAGAGCCTAGCAGTTTAGAAGAGGCAGTAAAAATTCTTCATGAAAATAATAACTTAAAAATAATATCTGGTGGAACTGATGTTTTAATTAAATTACATCATGGTGATATGGAAGAAATAGAACTTTTAAGTCTAAAAAATTTAAACGAATTAGACTTCATAAAGGTTCTAGAAAATGACACCATAGAAATTGGCTCCACTACCTGCTTTACCAATATATATAGAAATAAAATTATAAAAGATTTTATTCCTGCTTTATGTCAAGGAGCTGTATCTATGGGAGGACCACAGATAAGAAATATGGCCACTATTGGAGGGAATGTATGTAATGGAGCTGTTTCAGCAGATAGTGCACCAAGTTTATTTGCTTTTAATGCTAAATTAAGACTTAGAAGTTTTCAGGGAGAGAGGATAGTTCCAATAGAGGAATTCTACGAAGGTCCTGGAAAGGTTAATATAAGAAAAGATGAAATTCTAATAAGTATTTTAATTGAGAAAAAAGACTATGAGGGAGTAAGAGGAACATATATTAAGTATAGTAATCGAAAGGCAATGGATATTTCTATGCTAAGTGTATGCGTTGTAGCTAGTATGAAGGAAAATAAATTTAAAGATTTAAGAATAGCGTTAGGGGTAGCTGGGCCTACTCCTATAAGATGTAAGGATGCAGAGAAGTATGCCCTTGGTTTAGAAAATTCAGAAGAAAATATTAATAATATTGCACAATATGCAGTAAAATCAGCAAGTGCTAGAGACTCATGGAGAGCATCAAAAGCTTATAGGGAGCATTTAATAAAAGAATTAACAGTACGAGGTATTTATGAAGTAACTAAATAAGGTGGGATTTTAATATGATTGATAAGAATTATAGAAAGATATCAGTAAAAGTAAATGGAAAAGATTACAATTTAGAAGTAGATATACGAGAATCATTGTTAGATGTATTGCGAAATAGACTTCAATTTACAGGAGTAAAGCAAGGATGTTCAGTTGGAGAATGTGGAGCTTGTACAGTACTAGTGGATGGAATCCCTATAGATTCATGTATTTATATGGCTGTTTGGGCTGATAAAAAAGAAATTTTAACCATAGAGGGTGTATCAGAAAATGGAAACTTATCAAAGGTGCAAAAGGCATTTATAGAAGAGGGTGCAATTCAATGTGGATTCTGTACTCCAGGATTAGTACTTACGACTACATCATTGGTAAATAATCGTAAAGATTATACTGATGAAGAAATAAAAAGAGAAATATCTGGACATTTATGTAGATGTACAGGATATCAAAAAATATTTAATGCTACAAAAAAATCCCTTAAGAAATAAATTTAATAGAAAATAATACCAGTTAATATTTAGGATAGGATTTTTTGTGAAAAAATAAGAGATATAAAAAGCATTGATTAACTTTCTATATCTCTTATATAGATTTGAGGAATACAAAGTAGTTATTTGTTTAAAGACATACCAGATTTAGCTTTAATAACAGGTTTTTGAGACTTATCACTAGGTAAGATTAAATTTAATATTACAGCAAATATAGTTGCAGTTGTTACACCGGAACCAAAGATTATTTGTAAGGATTCTGGGAACATACTAAGAGCTTCAGGTCTAACAATGACACCTACACCTAAAGCAAAAGATATCCCAATTACAAAAATATTCCTTCTAGTCATATCAACTTTGCCTAGAATTTTAATACCAGAACAAGCAATAGAACCGAACATGACTATACCAGCAGCTCCAAGAACTGGACTCGGCATAATTGATATTAAAGAGGCAAATTTTGGTATAAAACCCATTATAGATAATATTATTCCAGCTATAATTATAACAAACCTACTAGCAACTCCTGTAACATTTATAAGGCCAGTACATTGGCTAAAGGATGTATTTGCAGTAGAGTTAAAAAATCCAGCTAGAATTGATCCAAGACCATCACAAAGTACACCTCCAGAAAGTTGATTGTTAGAAACCTCAATTTCACATGCCTCTCCAATGGCCAGAGTATCACCTACAGTTTCTACAGTAGTTGCTAGATAAACAGCTAAAAAACTAATAATAGCTGGTACAGAAAATTTAATTCCGAATTTAAGAGGTCTAGGAATAGAAATCCAGGATGCAGCAGATATTGGAGTAGTGTCTAATAAGTTGAAAGGAATAGCTAATAAATATCCACATAATATACCTATAAATATTGAGCAAGAGCTTATAAAAGTATTTTTAGATTGATTGGTAATTATAATAATAATTAGGACAATAGCACCAAGCAATAAAAATTTAGGATCTCCATAGTTTGGGTTTCCAGAGCCGCCAGCTAACCAATCAATTCCAACAGGAATGATAGTAATACCTATCATAGTAACAACAGTACCAGTAACAAGTGGTGGAAAAATTTTTTTAACATAGTTAATAAAAAAGCTTAGAATTACTTCTAGTAAGGCACCTACCATTGTAGCTGTACATATGGTAGCAATACCTAAAGTCATATTGCCGTTATAAGTGCTACCGATGGCAATAGCCGGACTTACAAAAGCAAAGGAGGTACCCATGATAAATGGAAGCTTGCTTCCAATAGGTCCAATACCTTTAGCTTGAATAAGTGTTGTAAGACCAGAAGCAAATAGGGCACATGAGACTAGAAATGATGTGTCAGATATTTTTAATCCTAGTGCACCAGCTACTACTAGTGGAACTGCTACTATACCACTGAAACATGCAAAAATTGCTTGAAATGCAAGAATTAAAGTTTGTTTCATAGGTGGTTTGTCATCTAATTTAATTCTAAGAAGCGATTTCTTTGGAGCGTTAGTTGTTTGCAATTTAATTCCCCCTCTAAATTTATAATTATATCTTATGCATAATGCATGAAGTTCTATAAATATTTTACTAATTAGTTAATATAAACAATAAAGAAAAAATATATACTTAACTATAGTTTATGAATAAGTATAATAAGTTTATGAATAAATTTAAATTATTTAGATTTTACCAATGAAAAAAATTCAATAAATTTCTAAAATAAATAAAAATTTAGAATTATATGATTTTATATTTACAAAAAATGGTATAAGAGTTATAATTTAATTAACTAGTCAGTAAGTGAATTTGTAGTGAACTACAAAAAAATTAAGCATAGAAATTTATTTTGGAATAGAAGATTAAAAAATCAAGGGGTGAATTTTGTGGAAAATATTAAAAATCTTATGGAGAGACTTAAAAAACTAGATTTCAGGGAGATGTACAATAATGATTTTTTCTTAACATGGGAAAAAAGTAATGAAGAATTAGAATCAGTATTTGTTGTTGCTGATATTCTTCGTTCGATGAGAGAAAATAATATATCGACGAGAATATTTGATAGTGGATTAGGTATTTCGGTATTTAGAGATAATTCTACTAGAACTAGATTTAGTTTTGCTAGTGCATGCAACTTATTAGGATTAGAGGTACAAGATCTCGATGAAGGAAAATCTCAAATAGCTCATGGAGAAACTGTCCGTGAAACTGCAAATATGATTTCTTTTATGGCAGACATAATTGGAATTAGAGATGATATGTTTATAGGAAAGGGTAATGATTATATGAAAGAAGTTTCTAATGCTGTTCAGGAAGGTTACGCTGATGGAGTATTAGAACAACGTACAACTCTGATTAATTTACAATGTGATATAGACCATCCAACTCAATGTATGGCAGATTTATTACACTTAATTCACTATTTTGGTGGAGTGGAAAATTTAAAAGGTAAAAAATTAGCTATGACTTGGGCTTATTCACCTTCTTATGGAAAACCACTTTCGGTTCCACAAGGAGTTATTGGACTTATGACAAGAATGGGAATGGAAGTTGTATTAGCACATCCAGAAGGATATGATGTACTTCCTGAAGTAGAGGAAGTAGCTAAGGTAAATGTAGAGAAGAATGGTGGAAGCTTTACAAAGACTAATTCTATGAAAGAAGCCTTTGAAAATGCAGATATAGTTTATCCAAAGAGCTGGGCACCATTTGAAGCTATGGAGAAACGTACAGAACTATATTCAAAGGGTGATATAGCAGGTATTGATGAACTTGAAAAAGAATTGTTGAAAGAAAATGCTAGATATAAGGATTGGGAATGCAATGAAAAAATGATGGAGTTTACTAAGGATGGTAAAGCATTATATCTTCATTGTTTACCGGCGGATATAACAGGTGTAAGTTGTGAAACTGGAGAGGTGGAAAAATCTGTATTTAATCGTTACCGTGAATTACTATATCGTGAAGCTGGATTTAAACCATATATAATTGCTGCAATGATGTTCTTAAGTAAAGTTAAGGATCCTATATCTATTTTTGAGAAATTGCTAGAAGAAGATAAGCCGAGATTTATAGAAAAATAAAGAGTAGATAGATTAATTAAATTATATATTTACTTAAGGGTATATAATACTTTTAAGTAACTTATAAATTATAGGGGGGAGTAAATATGAGTGACAAAATACGCCCAATAAGTTTTGAAAAACTCATTAACTGGATTTTTACTGAACTAAAAACTAAAGAAAGTATTTTTGGAATTCATAAAGATAAGTTTTACTATGGAATCCCTAATAACACTATTCCTTTTTTAGGAGAGAGGTTAGGCCTACCAATTGGTCCAGCAGCAGGGCCTAGTTCACAATTAGCTCAAAATATTATAGCAGCATATCTTACTGGTAGTAGATTTATTGAATTAAAGACAGTCCAAATTATTGATGGAGAAGATCTTCCGGTGTTAAAGCCATGTATTAATGCTGAGGATGAATGCTATAACGTAGAGTGGTCTACAGAACTAACTGTAGAAGAAGCTTATGAGGAATATGTGAAAGCTTGGATTATATTACATGTTTTAATGAAGGAACTTAACTTAAGCGTAGAAAGAGACTTTGTTTTTAACATGAGTGTAGGATATGATTTTGATGGAATAAAATCAGATAAAATAGATTCCTACATAGAAAATTTGAAAAATTCACAAAATACAAAAATATGGAAGGAATCTATTCAAGTGTTGGAGAATAATATAGAAAAATTTTATAGATTTTCAATTGAAGATTTATATAAAATTTCTTCAAGGGTGTGTAATTCAATTACGCTATCAACTCTACATGGATGTCCTCCACAAGAAATAGAAAGAATTGCTACTTATTTATTAAAAGAAAAACATCTTCATACCTTTGTAAAGATGAATCCTACATTGCTTGGTGAAGCGTTTGTAAGAAAAACTCTTAATAAAATGGGTTATGAATATATAAAACTAAATTCACATCATTTTAAAAATGATCTGCAATACGATGATGGAATAAAAATGATAAAAAAATTAAAAGATGTAGCTGAAATGGAAAGTATGGAGATAGGAGTAAAACTTACCAATACCCTTCCGGTAAGGATATTAAATGAAGAACTACCAGGAGAAGAGATGTACATGTCAGGTAGATCTTTATATCCTTTAGCTATTAATTTAGCAAGTAACCTTTCAGAGGAATTTGAAGGAAAATTATATATTTCATATTCTGGTGGAGCTGAATTCTTTAATGTAGATAAGATATTTGAAACAGGAATATGTCCAATAACTTTTGCTACTACAATATTAAAACCAGGTGGTTATGAAAGAATTAAACAGATAGCTGAAAAGGTAGAACCACTTATTTCTAATAGAAAGTCAACAATTGATATGCAATTGCTAAAAATATTAGCAAAGGAATCAATTGATGATAAGCATCACCTTAAGAAAGCAAGGGTAGTTAAAAGTAGAAAACTATATAAGGACTTACCCATATATGATTGTACAATTGCACCTTGTAGTGAAGGCTGTCCCATTGATCAACAGATTCCAGAGTATATAGAGCTTGTGGGAGAAGGAAAATATGATGAAGCTTTTCAAGTAATAGTTAGAGATAATGCAGCCCCAGCTATAACAGGAACTTTATGTAATCATAACTGTCAAAATAAATGTACTAGACTAGATTATGATAGTTCCTTAGAAATTAGAAGAATGAAAAAAATAGCTGTGGATAATGCTGAAGAACTATATACAAAGAATATAAAGCCAGGCGCAATTAAAAGTCATAAAAAGGTAGCTATCATAGGAGCTGGGGTAGCAGGTTTATCTACAGCCATGTACCTTAGAAGAAATGGTATTAGTGTAGAAGTATTTGAAAAAAGAGATAAACCATATGGGATTATAAATTATGTAATTCCAAGTTTTAGAATAGATAATTTAGCTTTAGAACAGGATTTTAAAATGGTAAAAAGCCATGGAGTTAAGATAAATTTTCATGTAGCTGAACAGGTTGATATAAATGTTCTAAAGAAAAATTTTGATTATGTTGTCCTAGCAACTGGAGCTTGGAAGCCAGCATGTATTTCACTTAAAAAAGGTAATGATAGAGTTTTAAATGCTATTGAATTCTTAGAAGATTTTAAAGAAAACAGTGAGGATATAAAACTAGGAACCCATGTATGTGTTATTGGTGGAGGGGACGTAGCCATGGATGTATCTCGTGCTGCTAAAAGAGTTAATGGAGTTGAGAAGGTAACTATTATATATAGGAGAACTAAAGATTTAATGCCTGCTAGGAGAGAAGAAATTAAATTAGCTATTGAAGAAGGCATTGAATTTAAAGAGTTATTATCCCCTGTAGCTTTAGAAGATAATATTCTTGTTTGTGAAAGAATGATTTTAGGAGAACAAGATAAATCAGGTAGAGAAAGTCCAATTTCCTTAGGAAAATATGAAAGTATCAATGCAACTACAGTTATAGCAGCTGTTGGAGAAAAAATAGATTCAGAATTATTTAAAAGTCTTGGTATAGATATAAATTCTAAAGGACTTCCTGAAGTAAACAGTAAATGTGAAACTAATATATCTAAAGTATATGTAGCCGGGGATGCAAAAGGTGGTCCAGGTACTATAGTAGAAGCATTGTCTCATGGGAAAATTATAACTAAGGATATTTTAAAAAAAGAAAATATGTCTTGTGATTTCCTTAGGACTGAAGAAAATACTTGTGGATATGAACTTAAGAAATCTTATGAAAGAAAAGGTGTACTACTTGAAAAAATACCTTCTAAGGAGGAGGCTATCAGATGTCTTAAATGCAATAATATTTGTGAAATATGTGTAGACGTTTGTCCTAATAGAGCAAATATGTTTATCGATATTAAAGAAGGTCCTATAGTAGGTCATCAAATTATACATTTAGATGGTATGTGTAATGAATGCGGAAATTGTGGAGTATTTTGTCCATATAAAGGTAATCCATACAAAGATAAAATTACTATATTTTGGAGTGAGGAAGATTTTGAAAACAGTAGCAATTTAGGTTTCTGTGTAATAGATTCTATTAAAGGTATTTTTAAAGTTAGGGATGAAAAAGGTGAAATTTATAATTGGTGTATTGAAGAAAATAACTCAGAATCAATCTCCAAGGAAATGAAGTCTATTATTGAAACTTGTGTAAACAGGTATGAATATATAATCTAGAGGTATTTAATTTAGGTTAAATTATTTAATCTATAGGGGGAGTGTGAATGCTACTAGTAGGTAATGGGATAGTTGTAACCAGAGATGATTTAAACACAATTATAGATGACGGATGTATAGTTATAGAAAAAGATAAAATTGTAGAAGTAGGAATTACAAAAAAATTAAAAGAAAAATATCTAGACTATAAATTCATTGATGCAAGAGGAAAATTAATAATGCCGGGTTTTATAAATACACATATGCATTATTACAGTACCTTTGCTAGAGGAATTGCTAATGATAGTCCTCCAGCAAAATGTTTTTTAGATATATTGAAGGGATTATGGTGGAGATTAGATAAAAAGTTAACTCTAGAGGATGTATACTATAGTGCAATAGTTCCAATGATAGATCAAATTAAAAATGGTGTAACAACTTCCTTTGATCATCATTCCAGTCCATATGGTTTAAGGGGTAGTTTATTTACTATTGCGGATGCAGCTAAGGAGGTAGGTATTAGAAGTAATCTGAGTTATGAAACTTCTGATAGAGATGGGGAGAACGTAGTAAAGCAAAGTATTGAAGAAAATATTGAATTTATAAAGTATTGTAATAGAGAAAAGGATGATATGATAAAGGGATTATTTGGACTTCATGCATCCATGACTATTAGTGAAAATACTGTAGAGAGATGCCTAACAGCCATAGAGGGTTTAAATACAGGATTCCATGTACACTGTGCTGAGGGAATTGAAGATGTACAAGATTCTATGGAAAAGTATGGTGTAGGCGTAATTGAAAGATGGTATAAAAGAGGCGTTCTTTCTGATAAAACTATGGCTATTCATTGTGTACACATAACTGATGAGGAAATGGATATGCTGAAAGAAAAGAATTCCATAGTAGTTAATAATCCTCAATCTAATATGGGTAATGCAGTGGGAACATCACAAATCTTAAAAATGACTAAAAAACAAATATTGTTGGGGTTGGGAACAGATGGATACACCTCTGATATTTTAGAGTCTTATAAAACTGGAAGTACTATTCAAAGGCATGAAGCTAAGGACTCAACAGTAGCTTGGGTAGAATTACCACAAATGCTTTTCAAAGGAAATAGAGTTATAACTGAAAGATTTATAGATAATTCCATAGGAATTATAAAAGAAGGTGCATTAGCTGACGTTATAATTGTTGACTATAATCCTCCAACACCTATATATAAAGGTAATATAGATAGTCACATTCTATTTGGAATAAGTGGAAGACATGTTGAAACCACTATTGTAAATGGGAAGATTATAATGATGAATAGAAAACTGGTTAATTTAGATGAGGAAAGAATTAGGGCTAGAAGTAGAGAACTAGCAACTGAGGTTTGGAAGAGGTTTTAAAAAGGAGTGAAAAAGGGTGGACATTTTAAATGTTCTTACTGTTACTAAAGGAGAAAAAATATCTATAGTAGGAGCTGGAGGAAAGACCACTCTTATGTTTATCCTAGCAGAAGAGTTGAAAAAAAGAGGAAGAGTTCTTATAACAACAACAACTAAAATATATCTACCTAAAAGAAATCAATACAATTGTTTAATTCTAAAGGACAGCTTTGGAGATCATATTGATGAAGAAAGTAAGTATATTCTAAATGGAAATATAGTATATGTATACTGTGGGAATATAAGTAAAACAAAGGAACCAGATGGTGAAATTCATGTTTATGGTTCTAGTGTTAATGGAGAAAATAAAGTCATTGGAATTGATGATAAAAGTATTTCTAATATACTTAACAATTATGATTATATTTTAATAGAATCTGATGGAGCAAAAGAAAAAACTTTAAAAGCTTGGAAGGAAGATGAGCCAGTAGTAAGTAATTTTACTAGTACAACAATAGGAGTTTTAAGCGGAGAAGCCTTAAATTTAAAAATCCATGATAGAAATATTCATAGGATTGATGAGTTTTTAAAACTTATAAATAAAAGCGTAGGAGATAGTATAAATGAAGAAGATTTGCTAGCTTTAATATTTAAAAAAGAAGGATTATTTAAAAACTCCAAAGGTAGAAGAATTTTATTTATAAATAAGGTAGAAGAAGAAGACTTTAAGAAGTTAGAAAATCTAATAGAATATATAATAATAAAAAATAAAGAATTAAAGTTATTAGACGGAATACTTATTGGAAGTTTATTAAATAAAACATATAGGATTATATATGAAAAATCTAGAGAAAAGCTTTAAGGGGGATTCAATGTGGTAACTGGGATTGTTATGGCATCAGGCCGTAGTACTAGGATGGGAAGGTATAAATTACTATTAAAGTATAAGGGTAAATATCTAATAGAATATGTTTTAGATGCAGTAAATAAAAGTAATTTAGAAGATAAAATTGTAGTAACTGGCAATGAAACAATAGCAGAGTTAGCTCAGACTAGAGATTTAAAAGTAGTTAAAAACTCCCAGGCATATATGGGTCAAAGTCAATCTATAAAACTTGGGTTGAAAGCTGCATCTAAAATTTCTGGATATGCTTTTATTACAGGGGATCAACCTTTTTTAAATGAGAGTCTTATAAATAAACTTATCGAAGAATTTGAAAAAAATCAAGATAAGTTTATTGTACCAATTTATAAAGGTAGAAGAGGAAATCCTGTAATATTTCCATGGAAGTATCGAAATGAACTTTTAGCACTTAATGGAGATTTGGGCGGAAAAACCATTTTAAAAAATCATGAGGATAATATATTTTTCGTGGAAGTAGATGAAGAATATTTTCTTTGGGATATTGATACAGAAAAGGATTATATAGAATTATTGCAATCAAATTATCATTAAGCAAGGGGACGATTTGGTGATAAATAATAGAATAATTGTAAGAGGTGGAGGCGATATTGCCTCAGGTACTATACAAAAACTTCATAGAAGTGGATTTAAAGTCCTAGTACTTGAGATAGAGATACCTTCTAGTATTAGAAGAAATGTATCTTTTAGTGAGGCAGTATTTGATGGTGAAACAACAATTGAAGGTATGAAGGGTGTTCTTGCTAGAACCTATGATGAAATACTAGAAGCTTGGGATATGGGATATATTCCGGTAGCTGTTGATAGATATGGAAAGCTCATTGAAACAGTTAGGCCTATTGCTGTAGTTGATGCAATTTTAGCGAAAAAAAATTTAGGTACCACTATAGATATGGCACCTATAACCATTGCATTAGGCCCTGGATTTAAAGCAGGTATAGATGTAAATGTAGTAGTAGAGACCATGAGAGGACATAGTTTGGGAAGATTAATATTTGATGGATATGCTTTAGAGGATACAGGAGTACCAGGATCTATATGTGGTTATGCAAAGGAAAGAGTAATTTATAGTTCTTATGAAGGAAAAATTAAGAATATAAGACAAATAGGAGATATAGTTAAAGCTAATGAAACTATAGCAATAATAGATGATTTAGAAGTAAAAGCTAAAATTGATGGAGTGCTAAGAGGCATTATTAGAGATAACACTTATGTTACAAAGGGGTTAAAAATTGCAGATGTAGATCCAAGGCATGATGAGATTAGTAATTGCAATACTATTTCTGATAAATCAAGAACTATAGGTGGATCAGTTCTAGAAGGAATATTATACTTTCAATCTATTATACCCTTTTTATCTGTAGCAAACTAAATAAAAGTTTCTAGTTTATTGGTGTTACTAAACTTATTTAGTAATATCAATAAATTAGATTATAATGCAGGTTAATTGTATTGAATTATATAGGTTTTTATTTGAATTAACTAATTAATTAGTTAGTAAGTATTTAAATTATTGAAATAATGGTTGAAAAATAAAATATATTTATATTTAAAGGGGGATTTAATTATGTCAGAAATTACATGCCAAGAAGAAATACTGAAGTTAGCAAAAAACTATAAGGCTGATATGACAAGGTTCTTAAGAGACATGATAGCTATTCCTAGTGAAAGTTGTGATGAAAAGAGAGTAGTTTTAAGAATCAAAGAGGAAATGGAAAAAGTAGGTTTTGACAAAGTAGAAATAGACAAGATGGGAAATATACTAGGTTATATAGGACATGGCAAACATGTAATTGCTATGGATGCTCATATTGATACTGTTGGAATTGGAGATATAAATAATTGGACTAATGATCCATATGAGGGTTATGAAGATGATGAAGTTATTTATGGTAGAGGTGGTTCTGATCAAGAAGGTGGAATGGCTTCAATGGTTTATGCAGGTAAGATAATCAAAGATTTAAATTTAGAAGATGATTACACTCTAATAGTTACAGGTACTGTACAGGAAGAAGATTGTGATGGATTATGCTGGCAATATATTATAAATGAAGACAAGATAAAACCAGAATTTGTAGTAATAACTGAACCAACTTCAACTAATATTTATAGAGGGCACAGAGGGCGAATGGAAATAAAAGTGACAACTCATGGAATTAGTTGTCATGGTTCAGCACCAGAAAGAGGAGATAATGCGATATTCAAAATGGGTCCTATTCTTAATGAATTAAAAGAGTTAAATAAAAGATTAATAGATGATCCATTCTTAGGAAAAGGAACTTTAACAGTTTCAGAAATATTCTTTTCTTCACCTTCTAGATGTGCAGTAGCTGATGGTTGTACTGTTTCCATAGACAGAAGACTTACTAATGGAGAGACTTGGGAATACGCTTTAGATCAAATAAGAGAATTACCTTCAATAAAAGAGGCTAAGGCTAAAGTAGAAATGTATACCTATGAAAGACCTGCCTATACAGGACTTACCTATCCAACAGAGTGCTATTTTCCAACTTGGGTTCTTGAAGAATCACATCCAGCTTGTAAAACTTTAATAGATTCTTATAAAGGATTGTTTAAGGAAGATCCATTAGTAGATAAGTGGACATTTTCGACTAATGCAGTATCTATAATGGGAAGGTATGGTATACCTTGTGTTGGTTTTGGTCCAGGACATGAAGATCAAGCTCATGCACCAAATGAATTAACCTGGAAAGATGAACTTGTAAAATGTGCAGCTATGTATGCTTTAATTCCAATTACCTACGTAAAAGAATACTGTAAGTAAGACTCCAAATCTATGATTTGGT
>NZ_DHYX01000040.1:36521-54107 GCF_002414285.1 Clostridium sp. UBA5119
AAGTTAAGGGATTAGTATGTTCTAAATGTGGTAAGAAAGTTGGAGAAGAAGTAATGTATCACTGTCCAGACTGTGGCATAGAAGGAACACTAGATGTAATTTATAATATAGACTTAGTTAAAAAAGAATTAACTAAGGAACATTTAAAGGAAAATGAAGATAAGAATATTTGGAGATATTTTCCTATTATTCCTTTGGAATCTAGAGAAGGTATAACACCTTTACAAATAGGAGGAACACCACTTTATAAAGCTAATAGATTAGAAAAGTTATTAAATATAAAGAATGTATATGTAAAGGATGAAGGTAGGAATCCTACAGCATCTTTTAAGGATAGAGCTACAGCTATTGGTGTGGCCAAAGCAATAGAGCTAAAAAAAGATATTATTTGTGCAGCATCTACAGGCAATGCAGCGTCTTCTCTTTCAGGGTTTGCAGCTTGCATGGGAATAAAAAACTATATATTTGTTCCTAAAAACATTCCAGAGGCAAAACTAACACAACTTCTAGTATTTGGAAGTGAAGTAATTTTAGTAGATGGAGATTATGATGTAGCATTTGGATTTTGTTTAGAAGCTGTAAATCATTTTGGTTGGTATAACAGAAGTTGTGCCATAAATCCATACTTAGCAGAAGGGAAAAAAACTGTTGCTTTTGAGATATGCGAGCAATTAAACTTTAAGGTGCCAGACAAAGTAATTATGTCTGTGGGGGATGGATGTTCCATATCTAGTGTATGGAAAGGGTTTAAGGAATTTTATGAACTAGGTTTAATAGATAGGCTTCCAACTATGGTATCAGTACAAGCAGAAGGAGCTAATCCAGTTAATAGAGCTTATAGAAATAGATTAAGATCATTTAACTATATACCACCAGTAACTATTGCAGATAGTATATCAGTAGGAATTCCGAGAAATGGATATAAAGCTTTAAATGCTCTTGAAGAAAGCAATGGGATGGCTATAGATGTCAGTGATGAAGAAATTTTAAGTGCAATAACATCTTTAGCAAGGCAGACTGGAGTATTTGGGGAACCAGCAGGAGTAACTAGTTTTGCTGGACTTAAAAAATTAGTTGAACTAGATAAAATAAAAGAAGATGAAACGGTGGTTATTGTAGTTTCTGGTAGTGGGCTTAAGGATATAAAATCAGCTCAACAGGCAGTTAATAAACCAGAATTAATAAAGCCGGATATGAATAAATTAATTGAATATCTAAAATATTTGTCTTGAATTATAAGTAATTCCTTTATAAAGATTTTGAGGAGGATATAAAATGCATAAATTAATAGATTTAGAAGTTAATGAGGAACAAATTCTAAAAACAGCAGAGAGTGCGAAAGAGAGAAATATAATTATTCCTACTATTGCTCAAATGAAGGATCCAAATAAAATACCAGAAGAGATTAAAAATAAACTTGCTGAAACTGGCCTTTGGGATATTGATCCAATCAATCTATTTAGAATATCTTGGTATAATCAGCCAATTAAAAAAGGCGGTTTATATAACACATTACCCAATTATATAGAAATACCACAAGAAATATCAGGAGTTAAAGCTAGGATTTTTGCTATGTCAGGAAAGTTTTTTCCTATAGGAGCTCATAAAGTTGGAGCAAGCTATGCTTGTCTTGTACCAAGACTTGTAACAGGACAATTTGATCCAAAGTTTCATGAAGCTGTTTGGCCATCAACTGGAAATTACTGCCGAGGAGGGGCTTATAACTCAACATTACTAGGGTGTAAATCAATTGCTATTCTACCTGAGAATATGAGTAAAGAGCGTTTTAATTGGCTTAAGAGCATAGCTGGAGAAGTAATTGCAACTCCAGGATGTGAAAGTAATGTTAAAGAGATCTATGATAAGACTTGGGAACTCAGAAGAACTAGAGATAATGTTGTTATATTTAATCAATTTGGCGAACTTGGAAATCATCTTTGGCATTATGAAGTAACTGGTAATGCCATGGTTTCCATAATAGAACATGAAAAAGGCCATAATGGAAAAGTAGCTGGTATTTGCTTAACTTCAGGTTCAGCAGGTACCTTAGGAAGCGGAGATTTCATTAAAGATAAATATCCAGGAGCTAAACTTGCAGTTGGTGAAGCCCTTCAATGTCCAACACTTTTAAATAATGGTTTTGGTGATCATAGAATTGAAGGTATAGGAGATAAGCATGTACCTTGGATTCACAATGTAAAAAATACAGATATGGTTATCGCGATAGATGACGATGATAGCGTAACTATGTTTAGACTATTTAATGAACCAGTTGGTCGACAATATTTAAGATCCATTGGAGTATCAGAAGAAGTTATAGAAAAGCTTAGTTGGGTAGGTATTTCTGGAGCAGCCAATATAATATCTGCAATAAAATTTGCAAAGTACTATGAGCTTGACGAAAATGATATGGTATTAACTGTTCTTACAGACTCAGCAGAAATGTATCAGTCTAGACTTGAAGAAATGAGAAAAGATAGAGGTCATGAATATGAAGAAAAGGATGCTATGGTTGATTATAACAGAAGTATTATGGGTATAAGAACAGATTCTATGGAAGAACTAACTTATGCGTCTAAGAGGAGAATTCATAATTTGAAATATTATACATGGATAGAACAACAGCAANNTATGAATTAAATGAATTAAATGCTCAATGGTATGACTATGATAATTATTGGGGAAGACTTCATAAAATGGCACCAGAATTAGATAAATTAATAGAGAAATTTAATGAAAAAGTTAAAAACTTATAAGAAATAAAAGTAAAATTTATAGCCTTGTAATCAAGCATACATTATAATTTAAATATGCTAGGACCCTGAGTTTATATTATATTTGAGGGGTCCTATTCAGCTATATAATATGTTAGGGAATTTATACATTAGTAAATTATTAGGAGGAAATTTATGTATGAGTTTGTGCTAAACGGAAAAAATATTTCATTTGAAGAAAATACGAACTTGCTTGAATACTTAAGGGAAGAAGCAAATTTAACATCAGTTAAAAACGGGTGTGGAGAAGGTGCTTGTGGAGCTTGTATGGTTTTAATAAATGGAGTTCAAGGAAGGGCTTGCATAAATACTCTTGAAAAAATTAATGGTAAAGAAGTACAAACTGTTGAGGGTTTATCAGAATTCGAAAAACAAGTATTTTCATGGTCTTTTTCAAAGGTTGGTGCAGTTCAGTGTGGATTTTGTATTCCAGGCATGGTGATTAGTGCTAAGGGATTATTTAATAGAAATTTAAATCCATCTAAAGATGAGATAAAAGCTGCCATTAAAGGAAATATATGCAGATGCACAGGTTATGTAAAGATAATAGAAGCAATAAAATTAGCAGCACAAATTTTTCGGCAGGGAAAACTAAATTTTGATTTAGAACGAAACGGTTCTATAGGAAAATCGTTAACAAGAATTGATGCTATGGATAAAATTTTGGGAACTGCTATATATGTTGATGATATGAAGGTTGATGGGCTTGTATATGGTTCCGCATTAAGAACAAAATATCCAAGAGCACTGGTTAAAAAAATTAATATAGATAAAGCTCTAAATCATCCTAATGTTATAACCATATTAACAGCAAAGGATATACCTGGGAATAGATATATTGGACATATTTCAAAGGATTGGCCAGCTTTAATAGCAGTGGGAGAAGAAACTAGATACGTGGGAGATGCTATAGTACTAGTGGCTGCAAAATCAAAAAAGGCTTTAAAGGAAATTTTACAGCTTATAGAAGTAGAATATGAAGAGCTTGTACCACTAACGAAACCTGAAGTGGCTATGAGATATGATGCTCCAAGAATTCATCCTGAAGGAAATATATATAGAAATGAAAGAGTTAGAAGAGGTAATATTGAGCATGCATTAAAAAACTCTAAATATATAGTTACTAATTCTTATTCAACTCCATTCACAGAGCATGCTTTTTTGGAACCGGAAAGTGCTTTGGCAATGCCGGATGGAGATGGAGTGCTAGTTTATACTGGCTCCCAAGGAATTTATGATGAGCAAAGAGAAATATCAGAACTATTAGGGCTGCCTAAGAAAAAAGTAAGGTGTATTAGTAAATATGTTGGAGGTGGCTTTGGTGGAAAAGAGGATATGAGTGTTCAACATCATGCAGCTNNTTATAAAAATGCCTGTGAAGATTACTTTAAGTAGGAAAGAAAGCATAATGATTCACCCTAAAAGACATGCTATGGAAATTGAAGTAACTACAGCATGTGATGAAGAAGGAAAATTAACAGCTTTTATAGCTAATATAGTTGCCGATACTGGAGCATATGCATCTTTAGGAGGACCAGTATTACAAAGGGCATGTACCCATGCAGCAGGACCATACAGATGTGATAATGTTGATATCACTGGCACAGCAGTTTATACTAATAATCCACCAGCAGGAGCTTTTAGAGGATTTGGGGTAACTCAATCTGTATTTGCAGGGGAATGTAACTTAAATCTTTTAGCCGAAAAGGTTGGTATATCAAGCTGGGAAATTAGATATAGAAATGCTGTAGAACCAGGAGATATACTAACTAATGGTCAGATAGCTGATTCAGGTACAGCAATTAAAGAAACGTTACTAGCTGTAAAAGATGAATATTATGGAAATGAAATTGTAGGAATTGCTTGCTGTATGAAAAATAGTGGAATAGGAGTTGGACTTCCTGATATAGGTAGGTGTAACCTAGTCATAAAAGATGGAGTTATTAATGTGAGAACTAGTGCAGCTTGTATAGGTCAAGGCATAGGTACTATAATGACACAGATAATTTGTGAAATTACTGGATTATCACCCAATAAAGTTGCAATAGGTTTTCCTGATACCTTTGATTCACCTAATTCAGGAACAACTACAGCTTCAAGACAGACTTTGTTTACAGGAGAGGCTGTTAGGATTGCTACGATGAAGTTTATGGAAGAAGTGATGAAGCAATATAGTGAAGAAAAATTAATAAACCATGCAAAAGAAAGTTGCATAGATCGTAGTATAATTAGAAAATGGCTCTTAAATAATACAGATAAGGTTTTGAATTTATTAAATGATAGAGAATTTTATGGAGAATACAGGGGAATAACAGACCCTATAAATTCTCCAAAGGAAAATCCTGTTAGTCATGTAGCCTATGGGTATGCAACACAACTTGCAATACTTGATAAAAATGGTAAACTTAAAGAGATAGTTGCTGCTCATGATGTGGGAAGAGCAATTAATCCTATAAACGTGGAAGGACAAATTGAGGGGGGGGTTGTTATGAGTTTAGGATATGCTTTAACAGAGGATTATCCACTTAATAATTGCATACCTATAGCTAAATTTGGAACTTTAGGTTTATTTAGAGCTCCAGCAGTTCCTAAGATATTACCTATAATAATAGAAAAGAATACTAGTGATTTAGCCTATGGGGCAAAAGGGATAGGAGAAATAACATCTATCCCAACAGCGCCGGCAATTCAAGGAGCTTACTATATGCTAGATCATAAATTCCGAACTACTTTACCTCTAGAAGATACATTTTATAAGAAATAAGAAGAAAAAGAGTTCACTAGGTAGAAAGATTAAATTATAGTTTGAATATGATAATTTAATTAAGGAGGAATGTGATGAGCCAGATTAAAGCAATAAAAGGAAACATTATTTTTACCAAAAACTTTGGAGAATATGAAATAATCGAAAATGGGTATGTGGTACTAGTGAATAAGATAATAAAGGGAGTATATGAAGTATTACCAGAAGAACTTAAAAACGCATCAGTAATAGATTATGGAGATAAATTAATTATTCCTGGTTTTGTTGATTTACACCTTCATGGACCTCAATTTCCTAATTTAGGGTTAGGATTAGACAAGGAATTGATGCCATGGTTAGAAACATATACTTTTCCAGAGGAAGAAAAGTACTGGGATACAACCTATGCAAAAGATGTATACACTAGTTTAGCAAGAGAACTTTGGAAAAATGGAACTACTAGAAGTTGTATATTTGCCACAGTACATCTAGATTCAACAAAGCTCTTAATGGATATCTTAAACCATTCAGGACTCGGTGCTTATGTAGGGAAAGTAAATATGGATAGAAATTGTCCGGAATTTTTAAGAGAAGATTCAGTGAAATCTATTGAAGATACGGAAAACTTTATAAATGAATATGGGGATAAGTATGAACGTATAAAACCAATTATAACTCCTAGATTTGTTCCTACTTGTACTCCTAAATTATTAAGAGGATTAGGTGACTTAGCTGAAAAATATAAAATACCAGTACAGTCACACTTAAGTGAAAATAAAGATGAAATAGAATTTGTAAAATCCTTGCATCCAGAGTATAAAAATTATGCCAGTATTTATAAAGATGCAGGGCTTCTTGGTAATCAACCAACAATTATGGCTCACTGCGTATTACTTGAAGATGAAGAAATAGAAATGCTTAAGCAAAATAAAGTGTTTGTAGCTCATAGTCCAAATTCAAACTCCAATTTAGCAAGTGGTATAGCTCCAATTAGGAAATTTATAAATGAAGGAATACAAATTGGACTTGCTTCTGACATATCAGGAGGACATAGCTTGTCTATGTGCAACGTAATGGTAGACAGTGCACAAACATCAAACATTAAATGGCTTGAAAGTGGTAAAAAAGAAGTACCACTAAATACAGCTGAATTGTTTTATTTAGCAACTAAGGGAAGTGGAAGTTTCTTTGGAAAGGTTGGTAGCTTTGAAAAAGGTTACGAATTTGATGCATTAGTTATAGATGATAGTTCATTAAAAAGTTTCAAAAGACTATCGATACAAGAAAGATTACAAAAATTTATTTACACAGGAAATCCTAAAAATATAATTAAAAGGTATGTGGCTGGAAAAATTATAGATGAGCCATATAGGTAAATTAAAAAACTATATACTTTTAGATGAAATTAGGGTTAAGTGAGAAAGAAGGTTAATCATGGAAAAAGATGTGGATAAGAGGATACTTAAAGCGGCACTTGAAGTAGTATCTAAGGAAAAAATTAGTGGTACTCGTATGCATATAATTGCTAAGGAGGCTAATATGAGCCAAGCTAACCTGCACTATCACTTCTCTACTAAGAATGATATTATGGTAGCATTACTTAATAGCATACAAGAGGAGTTTTCTAAGGGGCGTAAGAACTATATAGATACTGAAGCTAAAACTGTTACTGAAAATATTCAAGGGTTCTTTAAGCAGAAAAAAGATGATATTTTAATAAATAAAAAGATGGAATATGCCCAAATTGATTATTGGGTTCAAGGAACTGTAAATCAAGAGATAAGAACTATATTTCAAAATACCTTTAATATCTGGAGAAAGAGTATAGAAGAGACTTTTTCTAAAGAAGAACAAGAAGGAATTGATGATAAAACTATAAGAAATATTCCTTTTGTAATGGTATCCTTAATGCTAGGGGCTTCATTACAGTACTTAATCGACGAAGGGAAATTTGATTTAGATGATTATTTTCAAGTTGCAGAGGAGATGATATTAACGGCATGCAATAAAACAAAATAAAATAATAACATTACAGTAAAGTAAGTCTTCTATACATTTGATATAGAAGATTTTTTTTAAAAGCTATTTTAAAAGCTATATGTAATAAAATTGAATAAAATGAATAAATTAAATAAATTAAATAAATTAAATAAATTAAATAAATTAAATAAGAATGGGGGTATAGCATAAAAGTGTTGAAAATTTACAGTCCTAAAACTATAGAAGAAGTTAAAGAATATATGAAAGATCATTTTAATCTTAAACTGTTAGCTGGGGGAACAGACTTAGTTCTAGACTTTAAAAGAAATAAAGTAAAGTACGAATCCATAGTTTCCTTAGGAAAAATTTCAGAATTAAAAAAAATAGTAGATGATGAGGATGAAATATATATTGGTGCTATGGTGACTTTTAGTGATTTAATTGAAAATAATATTATAAATAATTACTGTAATTTACTTTTAAATTGTAGTATGTCTATGGGATCACCACAAATTAGAAATGTAGCCACTGTTGGAGGAAATATTGCTAATGGAGGATCAGCAGCTGATATAATACCTTGTATAATTAGTTTAGGAGGAATATTACTTATACAATCTGAAGACGCAATAAGAAGAGTAAGTTGTGAATACTATTTTGAAAATTATAAAGAAGATAGATTAAAAGAAAATGAAATATTAACTCATATTATTATACCTAAAACACAAAATATAAGTGGCTATTACAAGTTAGGTAAAAGAAATTCTTTAGCCATTTCAAGAGTAAGTGCTGCTGTAAATTTAGAAATAAAAAAAGATAGGATTTGTGCTATAAATATATGTCTTGGAGCAGTTGGAAGATATCCCTTTAGAGCTAAAGAGTTAGAAGAAAAGTCTTTGGGAAAAGATATTAAATGGCTATATTCTGAAGAAGCTTTAGAATATTTAGAAAGTATTGTAGAGAAAAGCATTGAGGGTAGGAAAACTATGCCTTTTAAAAGGGAAGCAATTAAAGGTGTATTTAAAAGAGCTTTAGATAACGCTTTACAGCAGTAGATATAATTTTTAATTATAGAAAAGAGGTATATTGTGGTAGAAGTAAATATGAAAATAAATGGAATTAAATATAAAAGAAATATAAATAGCATGATGAGACTAATAGATTTTATAAGGGACGAAATTAAACTAAAAGGAACAAAGGAAGGGTGTGGAGAAGGAGAGTGTGGTGCTTGCACTGTTATTCTAGATGGTAAAACTGTTAATTCTTGCCTTTTGCTAGCAACAACTTTAGATGGTTGCGAAATAATTACTATAGAAGGTATTAGTAATAACGGAATACATCCCATTCAAGAAGCTTTTATGGAGGTAGGAGCAGTTCAATGCGGATATTGTACTCCAGGGATGATACTAAGTGCTAAAGCTATACTAGATAAAAACATAGATGCAACTGAAGAGGAAATAAGGGAAAGTATTTCAGGAAACCTTTGCAGGTGTACAGGTTATGACAAAATAGTTCAAGGTATAATTTTAGCTCAAAGCAAGTTGAAAAATAATTAGAGGAGAGGTTGCAATGGAGTCTGTTGGAAGAGGACTTATAAGGCCAGATGTATACAATAAAGTACTAGGTAAATCAATTTATCCTGACGATTTAGAATTTGAAGGTATGTTATATGCTGGAGTAAAAAGAAGTACAATCCCCTATGGAAAAGTTAAAAATATAAATATGGAAGAAATAAGAGCTATGGAAGATGTGGAAATGGTCATAGATTATACTATGATACCAGGAGCTATAAGTCATGGTGTTGTATTTAAGGATATTCCTACTCTTGTGAAAGATATAATTAAAAGAGTAGGGGATCCCATAATTATAATAGTTGCTAAAAATAAGGAAGCTTTAAAAGACGCTTTAAATAATGTGAAAATAGAGTATGAAGAGTTTAAGGGCATTTTTAATATTGAGGATGCTTTAAAAGAAGATGCTCCAATTTTAGGTGAAGGAAGTAATTTACTCTATGATTTAAAGATAAAAAAAGGGAATATTGATGATGGGTTTAAGGAAGCTAAATATATAGTAGAGAACTGGTATAATACTCCTATGGTAGAACATGCTTTTCTACAGCCTGAGGCATCTGTAAGCAGAGTTGATGAAGAGGGAGTGGTAGAAGTATATGTTGCAACTCAATATCCACATTATGATAGAGAAGAGGTAGCTAGATGCTTAAATATTGAGGAAGAAAAAGTTAGAATTAGAAATATGACTATTGGTGGAGCCTTTGGAGGTAGAGAAGATATTAATTCACAATGTCACGCAGCAATTGCAGCTTATTTGACTCTAAAACCAGTTAAGGTAGTTTATGATAGAGAAGAATCTACTATATCCCATAGTAAAAGACACCCTATGAAAATTTTTTTAAAAACAGGGGTGAGAGAAGATGGTAAACTTTGTGCATTAAAAGCTAGAATCTATGGAGATACTGGTGCATATGCTTCATGGGGGATGAATGTATTAAGAAAGGCTGCAGTACATGCTACCGGTCCATATAATATACAGAATGTAGATATAAGAGCCATGGCTGTATATACCAATAATCCATATAGTGGGGCAATGAGAGGATTTGGGGCAACACAATGTCCTATTGCTACAGAAAGTCATATGGATATGTTAGCTGAAAAGATTGGGATTCACCCACTAAAATTTAGATATATAAATGCTTTTAAAGTAGGAGATAAAACTGCTACAGGTCAAGTGTTAAAATCAAGTGTAGGCCTTAAAAAATGTATAGAAAAGCTTGCAGACCTTGATGGAGTAGAAATTTAAAAGAAGGTGTGAAATTGATATGAAGAACCGTGGTGTAGGATATGCTACTATATTTTATGGTACCGGGTATGGAAATGGGTTTCCTGATGAATCAAGAGCAACGGCAGAACTTAGGGAAGATGGTGAAATTGTAGTATATGTGGAAGTTTCAGATGTAGGTTCTGGTGGTATAAGTGTGATGTGGCAAATTGCTACAGAAACATTAAATATAGATAAAAATCTAATTAAAGTAATGTATGATAACACTAGTTTTGTAAAAGATAGTGGTACTGCAGCAGCAAGTAGACAAACTTACAATACAGGAAATGCTGTATATGATGCTTGTAAAAAACTTAAAAGTAATTTTAATAAAGGTTTAAGTAGATCAAATGATAATTGTATTAATAAAGAAGAAATAAAGTTCCTTTATAAGCAAATGAAAGAAAAGGGAATTCCAATAAAGACAGAAGGTTATTTTAAAGCAGAAACTTCACAAATTGATATGGAAACTGGTGAAGGTAATCCGTATTGGCCTTATACCTTTGGAGCGCAAAAAGTTACTATTGAAGTAGATGATGAAACTGGCAAGGTTGACATAATTGAAGTTATAGCTGTAAATGACGCAGGAAAAATAATAAATCCAGCTTCGTCAGAAGGTCAGGCACAAGGCGGAGTTGCCATGGGAATAGGTTATGCACTTATGGAAGAAATAGAAATAGAAAAAGGTTCTATAAAAAATAGAAATTTTTCAAATTATATAATACCAACCAGTAAAGATGTACCACATATAGATACTTATTTTGTGGAGGAATTTGAGGAATCAGGTCCTTATGGAGCTAAAGGAATAGGAGAGCCTGTAATGATACCTACAGCTCCAGCTATATTAAATGCCATATATGATGCAGTAGGAGTTAGAATGTATAGCATACCTGTAACATGTGATAAGTTATTATTAGCGTTAAAAGAAAAAAAAGGTCAAATTTATAACTGATTTAAATAGAAAGTATCTATTGTTTTTTTATAATGGATACTTTCTATTTACAACTGTAACTTTATGATATATACTAATGTATATACAGTACAGGCAGGAGGATAAAAATGAAAACAAATCTAAAAAAGATGGTAATTAGTTCATTATTAATAGCTATGTCTATTATAATACCAGTAATATTTGGGCCTTTTCTTAAGGTATATATACCACCATTCACTGCAACCTTGGCATCACACGTACCTATGTTTATTGCTATGTTCTTAGGACCTTTTGAGGCTGCAGTAGTTGGAATTGGTTCAGTGATAGGTTTTTTATTTGCTATAGGAGATCCAATTGTGGCAATGAGAGCATCATCTCATATAGTGGTAGGTTATATTGGAGCTAAAATGATTATGAAAAAAATGTCTTATGGTAAAGTTGTAGCTTTTACAGCACCAATACATGGAATTTTTGAAGGATTAGTAGTACTTATATTTACAGGTAATATAGTATTATCAATTGTTGTAACAGGAATAGGAACTATAATTCATCACGTTGTAGATGGTTTAATTTCTCTTCCAATTATTAGAATAATACAAAAAGGATTAGGAATTAATTTATCTACTATAGGTGAAAAAAAGAAAGAAGAGCCTGAAGATGTAGCGGTATAACATATTTCTTATAGTTTTATTTTATGAAAGTTATATTCTTTAGAATAAATTTGATTAGCGATATAGTATAAAGTCCCTATAAATATTAAATATTAAATAAAAACCTTTAGATAATAATAGTATCTAGAGGTTTTTATTTCTTTCTCGATTAGGTATAATGTCCATAGGAAAGGTTTTATAAATAGAAGATATTATAAAAAGAAATTAAATAATTAAACATAGCTAAGAATAGAGGATGATACATATGAATTTAATAACACTTGAAAATATATATAAGAGTTATAGTGAAAAACCATTATTAACAGATGTGAAACTAACCATAACATCAGAAGATAAAGTAGGAATAATTGGTGTAAATGGAGCTGGAAAGTCTACATTATTAAAAATAATTGCAGGAATAGAACAAGAGGATTCTGGTACAATTACAAAGATGAATGGACTGAACATATCTTATTTACCTCAACATATTGAGTTTAATCCAGAGGATAGGATTATTGATCATGTTTTTAATGGTGCTGGGGAAATAATGGAAGTACTAAGAGAGTATGAACATGTATTAGAAGAACTAAAAACCAATAGTGATAATTCAAAGCTGCAACAACAGTTATTTAAGCTTACTAGTAAAATTGACGCATTAGGAGGTTGGCAAATAGAAAGTGAGGCAAAAGCATTACTAACAAAGTTAGGTATAACGGATTTTGATGCTAAAATGGGAAAGCTTTCTGGAGGGCAAAGAAAGAGAGTAGGGCTTTGTAATGTGCTAATAACTCCTTGCGATCTTTTAATATTGGATGAACCTACTAACCACATGGATAATGAAATAATTGATTATATGGAGGAGCTATTACAGAAAAGAAAAGGTGGGGTTATAATGATAACCCACGATAGATACTTCTTAGATAGAATTACTAATAGGATCTTTGAACTAGATAGGGGAGAGCTTTATTCTTATCAAGGAAATTATTCTGTATTTTTAGAGAAGAAAGCAGAGAGAATGCAGCTTATGGAGGCTCTTGAAAGTAAAAGACAGAATCTCTACAGAAAAGAGTTAGCTTGGATAAAAAGAGGAGCTAAAGCTAGATCTACTAAGCAAAAGGCAAGGATTGATAGGTTTGAAGAGTTAAAAGAAACATCCTATAAGATAGATGAAGATAGAGTGGAATTAAATACAGCCGGTTCAAGGTTAGGAAATAAGATATTAGAACTTTATAATATAAGCATGGACTTTGGAGACAAGATAATTATAAAGGATTTTAGTCATATCTTTACAAAGGAAGAACGGGTAGGCGTTATTGGAAACAATGGTATGGGAAAAACTACTTTATTAAATATTATAAGTGGAAAATTAAACCCAGATAAAGGGCAAGTCATACAGGGTGAAACTGTTAAGATAGGATATTTTGCTCAAGAAAATATAGAATTAGATGGAACTATGAGAGTTATCGAGTATATTAAAGAAATAGCTGAGTATATAACTACAAATGATGGAAGTAAAATTACTGCTTCTCAAATGTTAGAGAACTTTTTATTTGATGGAACCATGCAGCATAGTTTTATATCTAAATTGTCTGGTGGAGAGAAGAGAAGATTATATCTTTTAAGAATACTAATGGAAGCACCTAATGTATTATTTTTAGATGAGCCAACCAATGATTTAGATATTCAGACTTTAACAATTTTAGAAGACTATTTGGATAAATTTAGTGGTACAGTAATAGCCATATCCCACGATAGATACTTCTTAGATAGAGTTGCCAATAGAATTTTTAGCTTTGAAGGAAAAGGAAAGATTTTAGAACTTGTAGGGAATTATAGTGATTATAAAGAGTATAGGGATATAAAGGCTGAAGAAGAAGTTGCTACATCAAGTACTAATAAAGAAAAAAAACATGAAGAAAATAAAAATCGTAAGGAAAAACCAACTAAAGTTAAGTTTACATTTAAAGAGCAAAAAGAATTTGATACCATAGATGAGGATATTGAAAAAAAAGAAGAAAATATTACATTAATTGAGGCTGAGATAAATCAGTGTGGAAGTGATTTCGTAAAGCTACAACAGTTGTTGGAAGATCAAAATAGATTAAAAGAGGAATTGAACTTTCTATTAGAAAGATGGGAATATTTAAATGAAATTTTTGAAGAGATGGAAACCCAGAAGCAAAATAAGTAATTCCTAGGTTTAATCATGGATCTACCTATTAGGAGAAGAATATGATAGAAAATAATATGAGAATATCTGTTAGAAATTTAATAGAGTTTATTTATAGACAAGGGGATATTGATGATAGAATAGGTGGTATTGCATCAGCTCAAGAGGGAACTAGGCTTCACAAAGTCATACAAAAGGAACTTAAAGAGCAATGTGATGAATCTGAAGAGAAGATCTATATTAATGAGATGTATCTATCAAAAGAGTTATCCTATAAAGAAATAAACATTATTTTAGAAGGTAGAGCCGATGGCGTTATTATTACTAGTTCACAGGAAGATAATAATACTAGAGTAAAAATAATAGAGATAAAGACTACCATGAAGGACTTACTTACCCTTGAAGAAAATGAAAACTTTCTTCACTGGGCCCAAGGAAAACTATATGGGCACATCTATTGTGAAGAAGAAAACCTAAGTGAAATAGATATAGATCTTATATATTGTCACAGAGAAAGTTTGCATACAAAGACCTTTTCAAAAACTTTTTTAAGGGAAGAACTAAAGGAATTTTTCAATGAAGTGATGGGCAGGTATACAAGGTGGATTCATCTTCAAAGTAGTTGGATAGAACTAAGAAATAACTCTATTGAAAAGTTAGATTTTCCTTTTGAAAATTATAGGAAGGGTCAAAGGGAACTAGCTATAAATATATATAGAACTATTAAAGAGAAAAAAGATATTTATATTGAAGCACCTACAGGGACAGGAAAGACTATTTCAACAATTTTTCCTGCAATAAAGTCTTTTACTATAAATAATTCAGTTAAGCTTATATATCTTACAGCAAAAAATATTACTAAAGGAGTGGCTGAAAATACCTTAGACATATTAAGAGGCTCTGGTATGAGGCTTAGAACATTAACTATTACTGCAAAAGATAAGATTTGTTTTCTAGAGGAAAGAATATGTAATGGCGATGCCTGTGAATATGCAAAGGGACATTTTGATCGAGTTAATGACGCCATATTAGCTATGATAGAAAACAATGAAGTTTTTAATCAACAGATTATTGAGGAGTACAGCAGGCAATTTAAAGTATGCCCTTTTGAACTTTCCTTAGACTTAATTGCTTGGTGTGATTTTATAATAGGTGATTATAACTATTTCTTTGATCCTAAAGCTATGATAAAGCGAATGGCATTTGATGATACACCATATATATTTCTTATTGATGAGGCACATAATTTAGTAGACCGTGGAAGAGAAATGTATTCTGCTGAGATAAAAGAAAGCGATTTGAAAGAATTAAAAAAAGAATTTAAATATAAAAATAAAAAACTAATAGGTATAATAAATAAAATAATTAAGAAACTAAAGGAATATACAATAGGTGAAAAGGGCAATATAATAATAGATGAAGGACCCGGAGAAATGCTGGTTCTTTTCAGGCTTTTTGCAACAGAAGGTGAAAATTATTTAAAAGAACACAGTGGTGAAACCATAGATGAAATATTTTTAAATGTATATTTTTCCTTCTTAGATTTTATTAGAATTGGAGAGTTATTTTCAGAGGATTTTGTACTATACTGTAATAATGAAGATATGGATATCCGGATAAAAATATTCTGTTTAAACCCAAGTAATGTGATAAAACAGTGTATAAAAGGTAATATAAGTAATATATTTTTTTCAGCCACTCTGTCTCCAATGAATTATTTTAAAAATCTACTAGGTGGAGATGATAAAAGTTATAGCATAAAACTTCAGTCTCCCTTTCCACCAGAAAATAGAAATTTGATTCTAAAATATGACATTGATACTAGATACAAGTACAGAGATAAAAGTTATTACCCAATCTGTAAATATATCAATGAAACTCTAAATAATTATGAGGGAAACTTTTTAGTATTTTTTCCTTCCTATGAATATATGACAAAAGTATATGAAGTTTACTGTAAGAATTTTAGTGAACATAATATATACTTACAAGAAAGTGTTATGACAGAGGAAGAAAGAGAAGAATTCTTGGAAAGATTTTATTTGATGGATGTAGATAAAAATAGTAAGGAGAGAACTATAGGTTTTGTAGTTCTAGGAGGAGTATTTTCAGAAGGAATAGATTTAATTGGAGATAGACTTAAGGGAGCAATTATAGTGGGAGTTGGATTACCTAAAATATCCTTTGAAAGAAAATTAATAGAAGAATATTTTAACGAAATAGGGGAACCAGGATTTCACTATGCGTATACATTTCCAGGGATGAACAAAGTTATACAGGCTATGGGAAGGGTTATTAGAACTGAAGAAGATAAGGGTACCATAATGCTTTTAGATAAGAGGTATAGAAGTGAAATATATCAAAAGTTAATGCCTATAGAATAAAACATATTAAATAAGGGTATTGAATCTAGAATTAATTCTTGATTCAATACCCTTGTTATTTTAATATTAATAGTTTTTAGCCAATAATTGGAAGAAACTTTGAGGATGTGCACAAACAGGACATGCATTTGGTGCTTTTTCTCCTTCATAGATGAATCCGCAATTAGCGCATTGCCATACCACTTTTTCTTCTTTTTCAAATACTTTTCCGTCTTCAATATTTTTTAATAAAGCTAAATATCTTTCTTCATGCTCTTTTTCAATTTTAGCTACACCTTCAAATAAGTTTGCAATTTTATCAAAGCCTTCTTCTCTAGCTTCTTTTGCAAAAGTAGCATACATATCAGTCCACTCATAGTTTTCACCAGCAGCTGCATCTTTAAGGTTTTCCATAGTATCACCTATGCCATCATGAAGAAGCTTGAACCATATTTTTGCATGTTCTTTTTCATTATTTGCAGTTTCAGTGAAAAGAGCGGCAATTTGCTCATATCCTTCTTTTTTAGCTTTTGAAGCATAAAAAGTATATTTATTTCTAGCTTGAGATTCTCCTGCGAATGCTGTTGCTAAATTAGCTTCTGTTTTAGTTCCTTTTAGATTTCCCATCTTTATTCCCCACTTTCTTATTTTATAACATTACCATTAAAAGTAAGTTATTATTTAATAATTATTATTATCTAACAATTTAAATATAGTGTACCATATAAAAAATGGATTGTAAATAATTATAAATAATTATTTACATTTATTTATAATTTCCGTAATATTTAAACTTATATATTACAATTATGAAATTATAAAAAGAAATTATAAATAGCTAAATGGTACAATTCTAATAAAAATCTTATACTATACAGAGAATCTATATGTATAGCTCAATAAAATTATAGATTAAAAAGGTTTATAGTTATTAATAGAGAAAATGTAGAGGTTACTAATCTTATACTAGTTGATAAATTGGATAAAAGATTAGAATTAGTTCCAGAGTGATAGAATATCATTGGCTAATTTTACTTTTTTCAAAATAAGAAAATCTCTGAAACCCTTGAGGCCACAACAAATAGTTAACTAGTTAACTATTTATATAGTTTCCTATTAACATATTGGACTTACGTCAATATT
>NZ_DHYX01000042.1:0-5060 GCF_002414285.1 Clostridium sp. UBA5119
CACTAACTTAATGACATTGAGTACAGACTCATCTTTTTTTATTTAGAATAAAATTTACCCAAGAATTAACGAAATATTTTAAAAATTTTTAGAGAAAGTTGCAAATTAAATAAATCTCTTATACAATATAATAGAAAATTACTTAAAAATAACACTTACTCACCCCAATGTGTGATATAATTAAAATCATAGAATTTGGAGTAAATAATAAAATTTTGAAAGGTGGCGAATTGTTATTAAACTCTCGCTTAGACAGGAACAAATAATAGAATTAGTTAAAGAAAATGAACCAATAACCAGTGAAGCTATCGCAAAAGAGTTAGGGCTTACGCGATCCGCCATAAGACCAGATTTATCTATATTGACTATGACCGGTATACTTCAAGCAAGACCTAAAGTTGGATATGTGTGTGTTAAAAATTCAAATAAAGAACCTAAAAACAGTGAAATTAGAAATATAAAGGTTAAAGATGTAATGTCTGAACCTGTTCTAGTAAAGGAAGACACACCTGTTTATGAGGCCATTCTAACACTTTTTTTAAATGACACAGGAACTTTATTCATTGAAAATGAAGGAGCACTATTAGGAGCTGTATCCAGAAAAGACTTCATAAAGATGGCTATGGGAACAGCTGATATGCATAGAGTACCCGTTGGAATTATCATGACTAGAATGCCGAATATTGTTAGTGTATCAGAGGAAGATTCAGCCTTTGATGCCGCAAAGAAAATAATTGAGCATCAGGTAGATTCCTTACCTGTTGTAAGACTAGAACTTTTAAGGGGAAAAGAAGTTCCGAAAATTGTAGGAAAAATATCTAAGACAACAATTTCTATGGTATTTGTAAAATTGGGTGAAAATGAATAATTTTATTCATTTGACTATATAACTATAATTTAAGAGTTAAGGGGTTGTATAACATGGAAAAGAAAAAATATGTGTACCTTTTTAATGAAGGCAACGGCGGCATGAAAAATTTACTAGGTGGAAAGGGTGCAAACCTTGCAGAAATGACAAGCATAGGAATTCCAGTGCCACAAGGCTTCACAGTAACAACTGAAGCTTGTAATAAATACTACGATGACGGAAAGAAAATTGCAGAAGAAATCGTTGAAGAAATTCATGAAAAAATGGCTGAGTTAGAAAAACTTACAGGCAAAAAGTTTGGGAATCTAGAAAATCCTTTATTAGTTTCAGTAAGATCTGGTGCTAGAGCATCTATGCCTGGAATGATGGATACTATCCTTAATCTAGGATTAAATGATGAAACTGTTGAAGTAATGGCTAAAAAAACAAAAAATCCTAGATTTGCATATGATTCATACAGAAGATTCATTCAAATGTTTGCTGATGTAGTTATGGAAGTAGAAAAGAGAAACTTTGAAGATATCATGGATGAGATGAAGGCTGCTAGAGGCGTAAAACTTGATACAGAATTAAATGCAGAAGACTTAAAAGAATTAGTAGCTAAGTTTAAAGCTTACTACAAAGAAGCTAAGGGAGAAGAATTCCCAAGTGATCCTACAGAACAATTAATAGCTTCTATCACTGCTGTATTTAGATCTTGGAACAATCCTAGAGCTATAGTATACAGAAGAATGAACGATATTCCTGGTAGTTGGGGAACTGCAGTAAACGTTCAAGAAATGGTATTTGGTAATAAAGGAAATACTTCTGGTACAGGGGTTGCATTCTCAAGAAATCCATCTACAGGAGAAAAGAAAATATTTGCTGAATACTTAATGAATGCTCAAGGTGAAGATGTTGTTGCTGGTATCAGAACACCTCAAAAAATAGAGCAATTAGAACAAGAAAATCCACAAGTATACAAACAATTCATGGATATTGTAAACACTTTAGAAAACCATTACAGAGACATGCAAGATATGGAGTTCACTATAGAAGAAGGTAAGCTTTACTTCCTACAAACAAGAAACGGTAAGAGAACAGCTCAAGCTGCATTAAAAATAGCTGTTGACCTTGTAGAAGAGAAAATGCTTACTAAGGAAGAAGCAATCCTTAAAGTTGAACCAAAACAATTAGATACATTATTACATCCTGCCTTTGATTCAGCATCACTTAAGGCTGCAGCAGTTATAGCTAAAGGACTTCCAGCATCTCCTGGTGCTGCTTGCGGCAAGGTTTACTTCACTGCAGAAGATGCAAAAGCTGCCCATGAAAGTGGTGAAAAGGTAGTTTTAGTTAGACTTGAAACTTCACCAGAAGATATTGAAGGTATGATTGCCTCTGAAGGTATATTAACAGTAAGAGGTGGAATGACTTCTCACGCAGCTGTTGTTGCTAGAGGTATGGGTACATGCTGTGTTGCTGGTTGCGGCGACTTAACAGTAAATGAAGGAAATAGAACCTTTGCAGTAGGTGGAGTTACTTATAAAGAAGGAGACTATATCTCAATAGATGGAAGTACAGGAAATGTATATGCAGGACAAATTAAAACTGTAGATCCTGAAATAAGTGGATACTTTGGAACATTCATGGCATGGGCTGATGAAATAAGAAGCTTAAAAGTAAGAACTAATGCTGATAATCCAAGAGATACAGCTCAAGCAGTTAAGTTCGGAGCAGAAGGAATAGGACTTTGTAGAACAGAGCACATGTTCTTTGAAGGCGAGAGAATCATGGCTATAAGACAAATGATCGTTGCTAAGGATGAAGCTACAAGAAGAGCAGCTCTAGAAAAATTATTACCAATGCAAAANNGACTTTATAGGAATTTACGAGGAGTTACAAGATAGACCAGCCACTATAAGATTCTTAGATCCACCACTACACGAGTTCCTTCCTCATGAAGATGATGAAATAGTAGAATTAGCTAAAGAACTTGGAATTACCTTTGAAGAACTAAAAAATACTGTTGAATCATTACATGAGTTTAACCCAATGATGGGTCACAGAGGTTGCAGACTTGCAGTTTCTTACCCAGAAATAGCTGAAATGCAAACGAGAGCAGTAATAGAAGCTGCTATAGATGTTAAAACTAGAAAAGGTTATGATATAGTACCTGAAATCATGATACCATTAATTGGAGAAGTAAAAGAGCTTAAGTATGTTAAAAACATAGTTACAGAAATAGCTGATAAAATCATAAAAGAATCAGGCACAGATATGAAGTACATGGTAGGAACTATGATAGAAATTCCAAGAGCTGCTTTAACTGCTGATGAAATAGCTAAAGAAGCTGAGTTCTTCTCTTTTGGAACTAATGACTTAACACAAATGACCTTTGGATTCTCAAGAGATGACGCTGGAAACTTCTTAAAACACTACTATGACAAGAGCATATATGAATCTGATCCATTTGCAAGATTAGACCAAGTTGGAGTTGGAAAACTTGTTAAGATGGCTGCAGACCTAGGAAAATCAACTAGACCAGACATCAAACTTGGAATATGTGGAGAGCACGGTGGAGATCCATCTTCCGTTGAATTCTGCCACGAAGTAGGATTAAACTATGTATCATGCTCACCATTCAGAGTTCCAGTAGCAAGACTTGCAGCTGCTCAAGCTGAAGTTAAAAATCCAAGAAAAAAATGTTGCTGTGGATGCAAGTAAAAATAAAATAAAAAATAACAATTAACAAAGAGGTAATCTGAAAAGAATTAAAATATTTTCAGATTACCTCTTTATATATCTTTAAGAGTCTTATTTAAAGGAAATTTTAGTGCTGAATTTATTTTCAATATAATCCAGTAGTTTATAACTGAAATCAATATGGATATCATTGTGTAATACAGCTTTATTAAGAAGATTAATAAAGGCTTTTTTATTGCATTTTGATATATTTTTATAGTAATCCCTAGATAATTTCCAGTATTTTTGTGGAAAGGCTAAGTAGGCAAGGATATATTTATAATCATCAAAGGTCAAAGGGTGACTGCTCTCGTATTCCTGTAAAAAGTTTATGGCTAAATCTCCATTCCAGCAAGTGTTTTCTCTTCTCATAAGTCTCCTTAAACAATAAGAAATATCAAAGGCTGAATAGTCGTATCTACATTTATCAAAGTCGATAACATAAATTTTACCCTGATTTATAATAAGATTTTTACTTACATAATCATTGTGACATATGGAAACAGATAAGTTGTCATAGTCTATAGTATTGGCTACATTAGTTGATAAATTTGCTAGGCACATGCTATTAGTAAAGCTAACTCTGTATATTTTAGAAAAATAATCTTTATACTTTAATGCTAGCTTTTCATTTTTAACAAGTTGAACAGTATGTTTATTTAAAGAGTCTGTAAGATTGGTGAAACCTTCTTTATGTTTACTACCTAAAATTGGGGAAAATCCTAAAGAAGTCTCGTGAATTTGTCCTAAATTTCTACTTGCCATATTCACATTATTTATATCATCAAAATCGCATTTATCCCCTTGAATCCAATCTGTGAGAATAAATAACATATCATTATACCTTACATATCTTCCATGATTAGTAGTAGATAGTATTCTAGGTACATTTATATTATTACGATATAACCATTCTATGGCTGAATAAATAAAAAGCAGTTCATCTACATCATAATATACTTTTTTCAAACAATACTCATGGGAATCACTTTCTATTTTATAAACAGCTCTTTGCTTATCGGTATCCTTAAACTTCACCTGATATATACTGCAATTATTAGATAAATTATAATAAGGTAATACATTTTTCTTAATATTACTTGGCGATAGTAAATTTGAGTTAGAACTATCTGCTATTGCGTTACTCATTGTACTTCTCTCCTTAAAAATACTATAAGATAATATTAAATATCTCTACTATAATTATGTTTATGAAAAATTTATCATAAATATATCAATTCCTTGAAATATTGAAAAATTTTTATAGTCCATTAAAGGAATATTCATGTATAGTAAAGAAACTATATACATAATAAAGAAATTATATACATACATAATATAGTTATTAAATATACTTAACAGAGTTCTTAGCTTCTTTGAAGCTTACTAACAGAATTCTAAGTATCAATTTATTTGATACTTAGAATTCGTTGTCCTTTAGGGGAAATCGTTATCCAAGGACGTAGCA
>NZ_DHYX01000042.1:5151-5665 GCF_002414285.1 Clostridium sp. UBA5119
AGTTTTTATAAGCTAAATTTGGACATCTAAGCATAACTTTAGGTATTCAATAAGAAATAAAGGTAGGTGCAATGATGAATATTAGGGAAAACATAGAAAAGAGTGAAGAGTATAGTATAATACCACAGGGCTCAAAATCTAAAAACTCTATGGGTAGGGCTAGAAGTGAAGAATTAGATGAAGTTAGAACTGACTATATGATTGACCGAGATAGAATAATACACTGTAAATCCTTCAGGAGGCTAAAGAGAAAGACTCAAGTATACATTAAAACCTGGAGCGACCACTATAGAACCAGGCTTACCCATACCTTGGAAGTGGCACAAATTGCAAGAACTATAGGTAGAGGCATAGGGCTAAATGAAGACTTAATAGAAGCTGTAGCACTAGGTCATGATATTGGACATGTTGCCTTTGCTCACAGTGGAGAAGAAGTACTTAATGAATTACTTACCAATGGTTTTAGCCATAACCAAAATAGTGTTAGGGTATTAACACATATAGAAAATAATGG
>NZ_DHYX01000042.1:5671-31112 GCF_002414285.1 Clostridium sp. UBA5119
TTTTCTAATAACAGTAGCAAAGCTTTTACCTTAGAGGGGCAAGTAGTAAAGTATAGCGATAAAATAGCTTATGTAAATCATGACATTGATGACTCCCTAAGAGCAGGAATTTTATCAATGGAGGATATACCAAAGGATATACTTGAGATTTTAGGGAATACTCATGGAGAGAGAGTAGATACTTTAGTTAAGGACTGTATCTATAGAACAAAAAGCAATATAAATTCCAATGATATTCAAGTGTCATTATCTAAAGATATAGACTATAACTTTAAAAAGCTTAGAGATTTTATGTTTAAAGAAGTCTATAATGGAGAATTTCTAAAAGAAGAAAGGGATAAAGCTAGGTTTATTCTTATTCAGCTTTATAAATATTTTTATTTTCATGAAGAAAAACTACCTGAATTTTACAAGTCCATAGCCAAGGAAGAAGGACTTAATCAAGGTGTTGCTGATTATATAGCAGGAATGAGTGATGAATACTGTATAGATCTGTTTAAGGACATATATATACCTAGTTAAGGATATTTATTTAAAGTAATGACTATACAAATATTTATTTAAATAAAATAACTCTTTATGAAGGAAAACTATATTTTATAAAGAATATATATAGCATACAATACAATTATATTACAAAAAACTTTTTTAAAAAAAAGGATTTAAGAAATATATGTCGAATTATAAGAGCTAGGAATTTGTACGTAAAGTTAAATTCTTTTAGACTTAATGAATAATATATTTAGTAGGTTTCTTTAAGTTTAGAATCACTTGAGAGTGAGGTGAGTTAATAATGTTTTCTGAAGAAATAATACAAAAAATAAAAGAGGAAAATGATATAGTGGATATCGTTTCAGAGGTAGTAACCTTAAAAAAAACGGGGAAAAATTATTTAGGAAGATGTCCATTTCACAGTGAAAAAACACCTTCATTTACTGTATCAAGTGAAAAACAAATATATAAATGCTTTGGATGCGGAGAGGCTGGTAATGTAATAAGTTTTGTTATGAAAACTAGGAACATGTCTTTCCCAGAAGCAGTAAAACTTCTTGGAGAAAAGGTAGGCATTGTAGTAGATGATGCAGATTTATCAGGTAAAAGTTCAGCAGCTAATGAAAAATTTAAGCGGATGTATGATATAAACATACAAGCGGCCAGATATTTTTATACTAATTTAAAAAGATTTAAGGCTCCTTATGAATACCTAAAAGGAAGAGGTATAACGGATGAAACTATTAAAAAGTTCGGTCTNNCAGGAAATACGTTCCTATTTAAAACAAAGAGGCTTTAGTGAAAAAGAAATATTAGAACTAGGACTTACTACAAAAAATGAAAAGGGAAATATATACGATAGATTTAGAAATAGAATTATATTTCCTGTATTTAATGTCAGTGGTAGGGTAATAGGCTTTGGTGGAAGGGTTTTAGATGATTCTAAACCCAAATACTTAAACTCTCCTGAAACCCCAATATTTCATAAAGGAACAAATCTTTATGGATTAAATTTAGCAATAAAGAATAATTTAGCTAGAACAGTTATCATGGTTGAAGGTTATATGGATGTAATCTCTCTTTCTCAACAAGGAGTAACCAATGTAGTTGCCACCTTAGGAACTGCATTAACAGAAGGTCAATGTAAATTATTAAAGAGATATATTGATACTGTAATAGTATCCTTTGATTCAGATGTAGCAGGTCAAAATGCTACTATAAGAGGATTAGAAATATTACAAAAATCTGGGTTTGACCTTAAAATTCTACAAATTCCTAGTGGAAAAGATCCCGATGAATTTATTAGATCCTTCGGTAAAGAAAAATTTCTAAATCTAGTAGACGGGGCTCTACCAATTATAGATTTTAAACTAAGGATGGCAGAAAAGGGAATTGACTTTTCAAAACAGGAAATGGTGATTAAATATCTAAAGAAAGTAATTAACGTGCTAAAGGACCTTGATCCACTAGAAAAAGCCGTATATATTAAGCAGGTTTCGGAGAAAAGTGGCATAGGTGAAGAAGCTATAATGGAGTCCTTAGATAAAAATCCCGATAAATCTATACAAAATAGCAAAAATCATAATATAAATAGGAAATTTGGGCAAAAATTATATTTAGAGCCTGGGTTTGTTAGGGCTGAAAGAACGGTATTAAGCCTTGCCCTTGATAAAAGGCTAAGTGATAAAATATTTAGTAATGTAAGTGAAGATGACCTTATATTAAAGGCACATAAAGTAATTTATAAAATCATTAAAGAAAACAATATGTGCTCTAAGGAAGAATTGATAAAGATTATTAACCTGCAAACTATGCAGGATAGTGAATTCACAAAGGAATGGATAAAAATTCAAGAATATAAAGTTGATATAGACGAAGGGTCCATAGACAAAATGGTAAGTGACTGCGTGAATAACATAAAAAAATACAAGTTAGAGGAGTCAAGAAAGAAAATTATGGATAAAATTAGAAAGTGTGAGTCTGAAGGGTTGGTTGAGGAAACTTTGATGTTAGCTAGAGAGCTTATGGATATACAAAAGGAAATGGGAAAACTATAGGAGAGAGGAGGTAATGGAATGAAGGATAAAGCAGGAAAAGTTGCTATAGTAAAGAAATTAGTAGAAAAGGGTAAGAAAAAAGGAAATTTAACTTATAAAGAGATAATGGAAGAAGTAGAAGGTGTAGAACTAACTCCAGAGCAAATAGAAAAGATTTATGAAGTTCTAGAATCTATGGGAATAGACGTTATAGGTTTAGAGCCAGAAGTTGAGGATGAAGAAGAAGTAGAAGTAGAAGTTGATATAACAATTCCAGAAGGAATTGCCATAGATGATCCAGTTAGAATGTACCTTAAAGAAATTGGTAAGGTGCCTCTATTATCAGCTGAAGAAGAGATGAGACTTGCTAAGCTTATAGAAAATGGTGATGAATATGCTAAAAAGAAATTAGCAGAAGCAAACCTTAGATTAGTTGTAAGTATTGCTAAAAGATATGTAGGTCGTGGTATGTTGTTTTTAGACTTGATTCAAGAAGGTAATTTAGGACTTATAAAAGCTGTAGAAAAGTTTGACTACAGTAAGGGATTTAAATTCAGTACCTATGCTACATGGTGGATTAGACAGGCGATTACAAGAGCTATTGCAGACCAGGCTAGAACTATTAGAATACCGGTACACATGGTAGAAACTATTAATAAGTTAATTAGAGTATCAAGGCAGCTTCTTCAAGAATTAGGAAGAGAGCCATTACCAGAAGAAATTGCTAAACATATGGATATGAGCGTAGATAAAGTTAGGGAAATAATGAAAATTGCTCAAGAACCTGTATCTTTAGAAACACCTATAGGCGAAGAAGAAGATTCTCATCTTGGAGATTTTATTCCTGATGATGATGCCCTTGCTCCAGCAGAAGCAGCAGCTTTCACCATGTTAAAGGAACAACTAATAAGTCAACTTAGAACTTTAACTCCAAGGGAAGAAAAGGTGTTAAGACTTAGATTTGGTCTTGATGACGGAAGAGCTAGAACTCTTGAGGAAGTTGGAAAAGAGTTCAATGTAACAAGAGAAAGAATTAGACAGATTGAAGCAAAGGCATTAAGAAAGTTAAGACATCCAAGTAGAAGTAAAAAACTTAAGGATTATTTAGATTAGTTAGGGGCTGTCTTTTGACAGCTCTTTTGTTATACATACAAAATTTGTAATAGACAAAATACCTTAGTATAATATAAAATAAAGGTATATACAATTTATAAGGAGGTAATCCATGAATAGTTTCAATAGCAATAAGAAACTAGAAATAATTCCAACTATAATCACATTTGTTATGTTTAATGTAATAGGGGGTTGGTCTGCCTATATTCTAGATTCCTATCTTATGTTGAGTTTAATAAGAGTAATGTTGGTCATTTGTAATATATTCTACTTATATCATATTGGAATATGGTTAACTGTAAAGTATGAAGTAACAAATAGTGAATTGAGGATAAATGCACTGGGAGGACTTAAAAAAGTAATTTTACCCTTAAGTGATATAGAATGCTATACTGTGGAAAAAGGAAAAATAAGAGGTATAAGCCTTTCAGGTATATCCTCTAATAAATTTGCAATAGGAAGAATTGCAGTAAAAAACTTAGGAACTGCTAGAATGTTTGTGACAAGCGGAAATAGTGTTATATATTTAAAAACTCAAGATATAAGCTATGCTGTGTCACCTAAAAATTCTGAAAAGTTCCTAGAAATTTTAAATAACCTAGGTATTGAAGAAAAGACTTGGACAAAGAAATATAATAAGGTAAGTAGACTACATAAGGATAAAAAGTTTATATATCCATTAATTTTAACTAGTACAATAATTTTATTTACAACTTTTTTTCCAATGGTTTTATATATATTAAATAAACTTCCAGATGTAATGCCTTTAGTTATTAACGTGTCCAAAGAAGCAGGAGAAGTAGGTACAGATAAGCAATTTGCTTTTGCCCAGATGCTCTATGGTCTATTAAATATGGCAGTGATGTTCTGTATGTATTATGCAGCTCACTTTTGTGCAAAATATGATAAAAAGTCTGCCTATAGGTATATGTATATATCACTTTTAGTGGCAATAGTATTCCTATATCTTCAAATGAGACTTATTATGTCTGTTATATAATTAAGGTGTTAGGTGAAAATATGATAATTAGCAAAAGATTAAAGTTAATAAGTGATTTAATCACAGGGGTTAATTCTATGGTAGATGTAGGAACAGACCATGGATATGTACCCATAGAACTTTTAAAAAGAAATAGAATAGACTTTGCCATAGCTAGTGATATTAATAAAGGTCCCGTGGAAAAGGCTAAAAAAAATGTTATAGATAATAATTTACAACATAAGATACAATGTAGACTTGGAGGAGGGCTTACAACGGTAGCTCCTAGAGAAGTAGAGGCAGCTGTCATTGCTGGTATGGGAGGAAACTTGATAAGAGATATACTAGAGGAAAGTATGGAGATTTTTAAAGAGTTAAACTATGTTATAGTCCAGCCAGTACAAAATCCAGAAGTCTTAAGGGAATATCTTTATACCTCAGGGTGCAACATCCTAGATGAATGGATAATATATGATGAAGAAAAATACTATGAAATTATGAAGATATCCTGGGGAGATAAGCCTAAGGTTACTGAGCCTATTTTTTATGAAATAAGTAAGCTGCTTTTAGGTAAGAAAGATAATACCTATAGGGAATATTTAAATTATAAGTTAGAAAAGTATTTAAGAATCCATGAAGACCTTAAGGGTGACACAGAAAATTCAAGAAAAAGAAATCTGGAGTTATGGGATAAAATTCAAAGGATAAAGGGCTTTTTACTTGAGTAAATGGGCGGAGGTATATTTTTATGGTAAAAATAAATGAAATCATTGATATAATGGAGGGCCTTGCACCCTTAAACCTAAAAGAAAGCTACGATAATGTTGGGTTTATGGTTGGCTGTAGAGAAAGGGAAGTAACAAAGGTCCTAGTTGCTCTAGATTGCACCATAAAGGTCATAGAAGAAGCAAAGGAATTAGGAGTTCAGTTTATTCTAACTCATCATCCACTGCTGTTTATGAAGCCTAAAACCATAACTACAGATAGTCTCCAAGGGAAAAAGATAATGAAGTTAATAGAAAACGGTATAGCACTGTATTCTAGTCATACTAATTGGGATACTGTAAAGGGTGGCTTAAATGATGAATTTGTAAAGATTCTTGACTTTCAAGAAAGTAAAATAATTGAAGTAGCTCCATCAGATCCTACAGCAGGAGTGGGAAGAATAGTTCAGCTAAAGGAAGACACTACCCTAGAGGAAATAATAAAGGGCATTAAAGATAAATTAAAATTACAAAATTTAAGATATTCCGGAGAGTTAAATAAAAAGATAAGAACCATAGCTTTAGTTAATGGAAGTGGAGAAGATTACTTGCAGCAATCCTATGACCTAGGTGCTGAACTATTAATCACAGGTGATACTACCTATCACTTTGTATCTGACTATGAAGAGATGGGACTCTCTGTAATAGATATAGGACATTTTAATTCAGAATGGCCCCTTGTAATGAGTTTATCAGAAAAGATTAAAAAAATATTAGAGCCTAGAGGTGTGGAGGTTATTTTATCAAAAGCTACTAAGGATCCCTATAATTTTATTTGATGACTACCTGCTCTAATAATCCCATATAAAAACATGCCTAATAGAGTGCTGAAAACTCTGAAATCCACACTACGCCAACAACTAGTTAACTATTTAAATAGTTAACTAGTTTAAATTTTATATATTTAACTAGGGATATAGTTAAATTGTTTCATATATGGATATTATAACTTGAAATGGAAAATTTAAAGGCATTGCAATGATAAAAGATTTATGTTAGTATTAATTTTGCGAGTAAGCCAGACAATCGCTGCTGAGAAATCAGGAGAGGAAAGTCCGAGCTCCATAGGGCAGGGTGCTGGGTAACTCCCAGTGAAGGCGACTTTAAGGAAAGTGCAACAGAGATATACCGCCTTAATGGCTTTTTTAGAGGAATACATTCTAACAAATTAGAATGTATAAATTCCACTAAAAAGGAATACATTCTAACTTGTTAGAATGCATAAGTTCGAGGGATTAAATCTTAGATTTAGACTCTCACTTAATTTAAGGTAAGGGTGGAAAGGCGAGGTAAGAGCTCACCAGCGCAATGGCGACTTTGCGGCTATGTAAACCCCATCTGGAGCAAGATCGAAAGTGGAACATTATGGGGCTGCCCGTCCCGTTCCCGGGTGTATCGCTTGAGCCCATTAGTAATAATGGGCCTAGATAGATGATTGTCTAACACAGAACTCGGCTTATAGACTTACTCGATCCATTAAAAACACTAAGGTATGAACTTAGTGTTTTTATTTTAGCGCTTTTGAACAAATCGCGAATAATTAACTTTTTAAAATCTTATTCTTTCAATTAGAAAGAATAAGATTTTTGTTTTTCAGTAGAATTGAGTGTTAACCTTATGAAGGTGAAATATATTTTCATAAAATGAAACTTAATATAAAATAAAATGTATCACAAGATAAAAATAATCAGTGGAAATCTTTGAAATAGCTATAAAAATGTAGTAATATATAGGAAAATAAGGTTATTTTACTTAAATAGTCTTAAATGAGATGAAATGAAGTTTCATAATTTTAAATAATGTTATATTATACTAATATAAAGAAAATTTAGTAAATTGCATGAAAGTGAAACAATTAACTTCAAATTTGGTTTCGAATTAGTTACATGACTTTACTAAATGAAAAAACTTAATTGAAATTAAAGATTTTAATCTTTAATAATATTATTTAAGGGGAGGTTATAATAATGAAAAAGAAAAGTCTATTAAGTATATTCTTACTAGTTATTTTTCTTTTCTCGATGACAACAGTAGCCTTTGCGGAAAATTGGTATTATGTAGGAGTACCAGTTATAAGACAACAAAAAACACAATGGTGCTGGGCAGCATCGGGAGAAATGGCAGGAAAAGCTGTGAACCCAAGCTCTACTAGAACCCAAGCAGACGGAGTTTACTATGTTACAGGAGGATATGAAAATTATCCTAACACATCTAATGCTGCAGCATCTGTAGCTACCTATGTATCAAAGAACCAAAAGAGGTTTTATGTAGACAGAGGTACATGGACCATTAATTCTATTCGTTCAGAGATAATGGACAGGCAGAGCCCTTTAATAACTCTAGGCGGTTACTATGATTACTATGGAAATAGAAATGGTGGTCACTTTGTAGTAATTGATGCAGTATATGAATATAGCAATACTCTTCGTTATGTAGATCCATGGGATGCAACTACTCATTGGTGTTCATATCAAGCATTTAAAGATGGAAGTTACAATAGTAGAAAATATGAAGAAACTGTTTATGGAAGATAGGGTTTATTAAAACTCAAAGGAAAGGGATATTTTTATGAAGGGTATAGGTATAAAATTTTTAAACTTATCATTAATAATTGTTTTGTTATTTTCATCAATAACAGTTTTTGCCGTAGATGGGGATAGAGATGTATCTACAATATTAAGTGAAGAATCATTGCAGGTATCTTCGGATAGAGGTAGCATAGAGGGTATTTTAGATGAAGCTTCAGAAGAGATAAAAGATATATTAAAGATAGAAAAGGCACCATATTTTCAAGTAGAAAGCTTTATAAAAATATATAACCTTCAGGATAATGATATTGTAAAACACTATAAAGAAAATAATGAGTTTAAAAAGAATATTTTAGATGAGTATAGGTGGGTTGCACCAGCTTTTCAAGACGATAATAAAACTCTTTTAGTTAACTTTATAAAAAAGACTGAAGGTGAAGGTTGGTCCATGGCTGGTTTTTCAGATGGACTAGCTACAGAGGGATATTCCTTCTTATTAGATAAAGAAAAGATAATAGAGCTTCTTGAAGATAATGGAATAAAAAACATAGATGAAATGAAATTTGTCAGAACAGATTTATATGTTACTAATATTATTTACATAAATATGGATAATAAGGAGTTTGCAATTCCTTTTAGTAATAATGCAGAAGTGTTAGGTTTTGAAAATGGTAAACTATACAAAATAGATGAATTAATGAACAAAATTGCAGAGAAATACACTCCTTATGATGTAAATGCTTCATCAAAGGATATAGCTAAAGAAAAAGGTACTGATAAGGATAAGGTTATAATAGCTTCCATAAAAATAATATTTGTTGGAATAGCAATAGTATCTATAGGTTTATTAATAATAGTAAATAAAAAATCCCTAAAATCTAATAAACAATAAGCATTTCATACAAGCACTAAATATACGCCTCGTAGTGTTTGTATATACCATAAAAAGACTAGGATTTCCCCCAATCCTAGTCTTTTGCTTTGTAAAAGAATAATTTTAAATATAAAAAATTTTCAAGAAAAATTAAAGGGAATTCGATAGAATTAAGATATATTTTTATAAAGAAAAAGGCATCTCTCTAGGATTTTAAATCATAGTCCTACCAAGGGTTTGAAAAAGGAAGAACATAAAAATATAAAAAGCTAAGAATATAAAAACATAGGAATATAGTATTGTTTTAAATATAGTAGAATTTCTATAAAAGATTTAATTAAAGGATATATTTGGATATAACCCTATGTGATAACAGTAAAATCTATGGCAAATTATTATAAATTGTGATATAATTTTTTGAGTAACGACATAAATAAAGAGTCACTGTTAACGAGAGTTAGTAACTGTGTAGGTTAACAAAGATTCACGGAGCTTAAAAAATAGACAAGCTTATTGGTTGTACATAAATAAAATATAGAAAATAAGACTCATTACAGAAGATGAAATGAAATATATGGTGTTATAGGTAATATGTATCTTTTAAAATCGTATATTATATAAGGGAAGTTTAGTATTATTTTGTTTGGAGGTAAGAGCTATGGAAAAGGCAAGCTTGAATAGTGAAGAAATTAATGTAAGTTATAAAGAAAATTTAGATTATACCGAAAAGAAATCAAGTTTATTTATTTATAATCTATTAAAAAGAGGGTTTGATATTGTATTTAGTATAATAGTACTTATAGTTACTAGTCCAATACTTATGATATCAATGCTCATAGTATTTTTTCAAGATTTTAAAAGCCCTATATTTGCTCAAAAGAGAGTTGGGGTTAATAATGAAGAATTTACTATGTATAAAATTAGATCTATGGTTTATGATGCAGAATCTGAAGGATTTAAGTGGGCAAGCAAGGATGATTGTCGAATTACTACCTTTGGTAAATTTATAAGAAAAACTAGGATTGATGAATTACCACAATTGCTAAATGTTTTAAAAGGCGATATGAGCGTAGTAGGACCAAGACCAGAGTTGGAATTTTTTTATAGAAAATTTGAAAAGACCATACCAAACTTTAGAGATAGACTAGCTGTAAAACCTGGGTTAACAGGTTGGGCACAGGTAAATGGTGGCTACGATTTATTGCCAGAAGAAAAACTTAAATATGATATAGAATATATAGAAATAAGAAGCATTATGATAGATATTAAAGTTTTATTTAGGACTATTGCAGTGGTTTTTACAGGAGATGGAGCTAGATAGGATAGTGTTAAACAATTAATTTATTGGAAGGAAGAATTAAAATGAAAAAAGTGTTACTTTTGATTCATACACTAGGTGGAGGGGGAGCGGAAAAAGTTCTTGTTAATCTTGCCAATGGTATGGACAAAAATAAGTATGATGTTACAGTGATGACTGTTATAAATACCGGTATATTTAGGGAAAGTCTTAGCGAAGAAATTAAATATAAGTACATATTTAATTTGCCAAGCAGGAAGAGAAAAGATACTAATAATAGTGGAAAAAGTGAGAAATCAGGAAGTCTTTTGAATAAGTCAAGTAAACTTCTTAGTATGGGAGGAAAGCTTTATTCTATATTTTGGAGATTTGTACCATTAAAATTGTTTTACAAGTTAGCAATTAAAGAAAAATATGATGTGGAAGTTGCGTTTTTGGAAGGAATATGTGCAAAAATAATAAGTAATTCCAACAATAAATTGTCTAAAAAGATAGCATGGATTCATGTAGATTTAATTAATCAACCTAAATCAAAATTTGTATTTAAAAATATGAGAGATGAAAAAGAATGTTATGAAAAATTTGATGATATTGTGTGTGTTTCTGAAACAGTAAAAAAACAATTTATTAGCAAGTTTGCAATTGACGAAAATAAACTAATAGTGAAATATAATCCTATTGACAAGCATGAGATTATAAATAAATCTATCCAACTAGTTGATGATATAAAAAAACCAAATAAATTTCTATTTTGTACCATAGGTAGGCTTATAACTCAAAAAGGGTATGATAGACTTTTAAGAGTACACAAAAAGTTAATGGATGAAGGTTATGATTATGAACTATGGATAATAGGTGAAGGTACTAAGCGTGAAATGTTAGAAAATTTCATTGATAATAATAATATGAGAGATACGGTGAAACTTTTAGGGTTCAAATCAAATCCATATAAATATTTAAGTATGGCTGATGCATTTGTATGTTCTTCAAGAGCAGAGGGTTTTAGCACTGTTGCGTCTGAGGCGGTAGTTTTAGGAAAACCAATAGTTACAGTAGATTGTTCCGGAATGAAAGAACTGTTAGGGAGTAACAATGAGTATGGTATTGTTACTGACAATAATGAAGGAGCATTAGCTGAAGGAATGAAGAACATGCTAAACGACAAAGAACTATATAAGAAATATTTAAATACTATTTCAGAAAGAGCTAGTATGTTTGAATTAAGTAAGGCTGTGAAATCAATTGAAGATTTATGTTAGGAGTCAGAAATGAATTTAAATGAAAAAAACCATAAAATTATATCATATTTAATAAACACATATGTTTTTATATTTATTTTTACTATGATGAATAGAGAATTTCTACTATTTTCATTAGATTTAAGATATTTATTAATAGCTTTAGGATGCTATTTAATTTTATATTCATTGTTTAGAATAATAAAATACAAGGAAAAAATAAGGATTGATAAGTTAAGCTTATTATTAATAGCTTTTTATATAATTTGTATTTTAAGCAATATTATGTGGCTTAAAGGTGATATTAAAATAAATTATTCAGTCTTTACAAATGTACTTTTATTATATAGTTTTAACCTTATAAGTATATTAGTGTTTGTAATATATAGAGAAAAGGTTAATGTGAAAACTGTATACAAATCAATAATGGTATCGGGAATGATTCTATTTATAAGTATGATATTGATAGGAATGGGATTTAACCTTAATGAAATAATGGGCGGAGAATATTCTGGAAAAATAGTAGGTACTGCACATAAAAATTTTTTTGGATATAACATAAGATTAGCTGGGTATGCTCAAGATGCAAATTATGCAAGTATGTTTATGGTAATATGGGGAGCCACTATTATTAAATACATTAATAATAAAATAGTTAAATTTATATTTTTAATTTTGGCAATAATAGGATTAATGATATCAGCGTCTAAAACTGTTGTACTAGGAGTTTTAGTGGGATTAGTGATGGTAGTAATACTTCGAATAGATGATAAGAAAAATCAAAACTTATATCCGTTAATTAAAAATGTATTTGTAGTTTTGATTGTTTCTGGACCATATATAGCAATGAAAGTTTTTAAAGCTATAAATTATTCAGGATCAATTCAAACTATGTCTACACGTTTTAAAATGTGGGGTTCTGCAATTAACCTTTTTAAAGAAAATTTTTTATTAGGACATGGATTAACCAGTGTAAGAAGTTATTTTGAAGCTTCACCAAATGGATGGTATGTTCAATGTCATAGCTCAATATTTCAAATTATGTCTGAAAATGGGATGATTGCTTTGATATTATTTGCTATGATAATTGCAATAGTGTTAAATTATAAAAATAAATATGTGGTATTTTTAGTAAGCGTATTTTTGGTGTTTAGTTTAACATCTGAACTGATTTACTTATCTCTTTTCGTGTTTATAGTGTCAATATTACCGATTATAGGGAGAAGTAATAGAAAAAAAAGAATTATAGATGATAAAAAGGTTTTATTTATTGTAAATTCTTTAGGAAAAGGCGGCGCTGAGAGAGTTGTAGTCAATATTGCCAATAAAATGGCTACACAAGAGTATAAGGTAACAATAATATCACTTTATAATAAACAGTTTTATAAAGTAGATGAAAAAATAAATTTAATTATTCTTAATAAAAACGAGAATGAAAACACTATGAAAAAGATGTTTTCTATAATAATTAACACTTATAAGATAAATAGGATTATAGATCAATTAGAACAAGATTATAAGTTTGGATTAATAACATCCCATTTACCTTTATCTAATATAATTTGTAAGTTGTCTAATTTTAATGATAAATGTATCCACGTAATTCATAACGTTTATTCTGCTATAGAAGGAAATCATAGAATTATTTTAAGTGTAATTTTAAAAATCCTCTATAATAATTGTAAAGTAACTACAGTGTCTTCAGGAGTTGAAAGAGAACTTGTGGAGAGATATGGGGTGAAAAGTAAGTTTATAAAAACTATATATAATCCAATAGATATAAATAGCATACAAAACTTATCAAAAGAAGAGATAGAAGAGAAAGATAAATATATATTGTTTTGTGGGAGGTTAACAAAAATAAAAAGACCTGATATAGTTATAGATGCTTTTACAGAGGGTGAATTTTATAAAAATTACAAACTTATAATATTAGGAGATGGAGAGTTAAGAGAAGAACTAGAAGAGCAATGTGAAAAACTTAAAATAAGTAATAGAGTTATATTTAAAGGATGGGAAAGTAATGTATATAAGTATATGCGAAACAGTAGTTTATTGGTGTCTTGCTCTGAATTTGAAGCCTTACCAATGAATCTGCTTGAAGCATTTTGCTGTGGGGCTAGGGTAGTTAGTACTGACTGTAATTATGGTCCAAGAGAAATTCTTTTAGGAGAGTACAAGAAGTACTTAGTAAAAGAAAATAACTTAGGGGAGTTAGTTTTAACTATTAGAGATGCTTTAAATGATTATCCTGATGATGGGGTAAGATTAGTTGAAAAGTTTGATACAATAAATATAATTAATGAATACTTGAATACATCCTTAGAATGGATAAATCAAACAAAGGAAAATCGATATTTTATATATATTAAGGAGTAATTGCATATGAAGGTAGGAATAATAACAGTACATAATGCGTATAACTTTGGAGCTATGCTACAAGCATATGCGTTAAAAACAACTTTAAATGAAATGGGACATACATGTCATATAATAGATTATAATTCGTTTTCAGTAAAGTCTCATTATGGTATATATAGTAGTAGTGACTCATTTGTTTTTAATGCTAAACAAACTATTAAGAATGTAGTTAAAAAATTATTAAGAAAAAAACAACATAGAAGATTTGATGAATTTAAAAATAATTATATGAATCTTACAGAGAAATATAATACAATAGAAGAACTAAATTCAAAGATAGATATGGATGCTGTTTTTTGTGGAAGTGACCAAATATGGAATCCGGACATTATGGATTCACGAGATATTCCAGTGTTTTTTTTACAATTTGGGAGAAGCGATATGAAAAGAATTGCTTTTGCACCAAGTATTGGAATGGATAGTTTGGATGAAAAATATCACGAGACATATTCTAGCTATTTAAAGCAATTTGATAAGATATCTTGTCGCGAAATTTCCGGAGTAAATATTTTGAAGAAAATAGTTGACAAACCTATTAAACAAGTAGTTGATCCAACTGTGTTATTGAACTGCGAAAAATGGAGTAGTCTGGCGAATAATTCATATTTAAATATAAATGAGGATTATTTATTAATATATCAATTAGACTATAATAGGGAATTAGTTAAATCTGCTATTGAATTAGCTGGAAAGAAAAATTTAAAAGTGTACTTAATAAGTGCAAGTGCTAAAAAGACTGATGAAGCTGTTAATACAATTGAAAATGCGGGCCCTCTAGAATTTTTATCAGCATTTAAGAATGCTAAATATATATTTACAAATTCTTTTCATGGTACTGCATTTTCACTTATGTTTGAAAAAGAGTTTTTTATTTTTCCACATGCAACTAGAAATACTAGGATAGAGTCAATTTTAGAAATAGCAGGATTGACAGAACGAATAGTTGTGGATAAATCTGTTGTTGATACAAAATGGAAAGAGATTGACTATATAGATGTTAATGAAAGATTAAATAAGCATATTGAAGCATCAAGTCAATATATAAATGAAGCTTTAAGTGAAAAAAAATAGGAGAAGAATAAGTATGAATTCAGAATATAAACATGGCGTAATTCTTTCATATGTATCTATTGGACTGCATATGATTGTAGGTTTGTTATTTACTCCGTTTTTGATAAAAACATTAGGTACAGCTGAATATGGGTTATATCAACTTATAGGGTCTTTTGTAGGATATCTAACTATATTTGATTTTGGTCTATCTGCTACAATAATAAGATATACTGCTAAATATAATGCTATGGATGATAAAGAAGGTTTGCAAAACTTTTTAGGAATGCATTTAATTATATATATTTTTTTAAGTATATTAACAGCCTTGGTGGGAATTTTTATTTATTTTAAAATAGATATAATACTTGGTAATTCTTTAACAGTACAAGAGTTGTCTAGTGCGAGAAGTATGTTTCTATTATTAGTAATTAGTTTTTCAGTATCAATTTTAGGAAATATATTTACCGGAGTTATTACAGGTAACCACAAGTTTGTTTTTGTAAGAATGATAAGTATAATTAAAACATTGATGAAGGTTCTAATCATAGTGGTATTAACAAAGGTATCATTACCAGGTGCTATGGCAATAACTTTGGTTGATGCAGTTGTAACTGTACTTGTAGTAGTTATTAATGCTACTTATGCTTTTGGTAAGTTAAAGGTTAAATTTAGTATATGCTATTGGGACATGGAGCTATTTAAAGAAACAGCGATGTTTTCTTTTTTTAACTTATTACAAGTTATAATGGGTCAAATGTATTGGAAGGTAGATCAATTGATCCTAGGTATGGTTACTACTACTACTACTGTAGCTATATACTCAGTGGCAATGCAAATAAATGATTTGTTTTTACAATTTACTTCATCTATTACATCTGTATTATTACCAAAAGCAACTGAGATGGAAGTTGGGAATTCTAGTGGTGAGAAGTTTACAGATTTTATGATTTTTACAGGTAGAATCATACTAATAATATATAGTTGTATGACAATAGGGTTATACACATATGGGAAAAATTTCATAAGTTTATGGGCAGGGATTGATTTTGTTGAAGCGTGGACTGTAGCTATGATTATAATATTGGCTTCTGCAATACCCAGAATACAGGCACCTGCCAATGATATATTAAAGGCGAAGAAGAAACATGGAATGCTTACTAGTATGTATGCAGGAATGGCTGTTGCAAATGTAGTTTTATCTATAATACTTATAAAACATTTTGGAATTGTAGGTGCTGCTATTGGAACTGCCATACCACTTATACTTGGAAATACATTATACGCAAATTTTTATTACAGTAAGTATGCTGAAATTAATATTACAAGATATTTTAAGGAATTATTAAATAAATTGTGGGCTGTAATTATAATTGGGTTTATATTCAGCAAAGGAATAAATATAATACATATATATGGGTGGATAGGGTTCTTTATTAAAGGTTCGATGTTTACTATTGTATATATTTTATTAACTTGGATAATAGGATTAACTAAAAATGAAAAGAATATGGCAAAGAAACTGTTTAAAATTAATAGGGGGTAGCTTATGAACTATTTCGATAACGGAAAAAAAGAGTTGTGTTGCGGATGTAATGGATGTAAGGAAGTATGCCCTAAAAATTGTATATCAATGATTGAAGATAATGAGGGATTCATATATCCTGATATAAATTTAAACCTGTGCATAAATTGCAATATGTGTAAAGAAGTATGTCCAATGATAGATACAAAATATGTATTTAATATGAATAAAAATATACACGCTTATGCTGCTTTTAATAATAATGAAAATATAAGATTGAATAGTACATCTGGAGGAATATTTACAGAGCTAGCAGAGTACGTTTTAAAGAATAATGGAGTAATTGTAGGAGCTAAATTTGATAAAAATATGGAGGTTGTTCACGAATTTGCATCAAGCAGAGAGGAATATGAACAATTTAGAGGGTCGAAATATGTAAGAAGTGACATCGGAGGAATATACTGTAGAGTAGAAGAACTTCTAAAAAAAGATATAGTTGTATTATTTGTAGCAACTCCATGTGAAATAGCAGGTATGAAAAAGTATTTGAGAAAGGATTATGATAATTTGATTTTATGCGATATTATTTGTCATAATAATCCTTCACCTAAGGTGTTTAGAAAGTATATAACGTATTTAGAACAAAAAAATAATTCTAACGTTGTAAATATAGTATTAAGAGACAAGGAAAAAGGATGGCATAATCCTACATTTAAAGTTTATTTCGAAGATAAAAGGCAATTTTCAGAGAATTATTATAAGAATTATTATATTCAAGGTTTTGGAATGGGATTATTTAGTAGACCTTGTTGTCATAGTTGTCAGTTTACAGGTTCTGATAGAGTTGGACATATAACTATAGGTGATTTTTGGGGAATTGATAAAATTGATAAAACAATGGATGATAATAAAGGTACATCAGTAGTATTATTAAACAATTCAAAAGCCGAGGAAATATTTGATGAAATTAAGATTAATTTAAAATATAAAGAAGTAGATATAAAAAGTGCTTTTAAATATAATCATAAAAAGCCATCTGTGCCTGATATAAATAGAGAAAGATTTTTTAAAGAACTAGATGGTACTGAATTTGATATTCTTATAGATAGATATATGAGAACAGATAAATTGAAGACTAAGATAGGTAAATATATACCTAAATTTATAAAAGAAAAAATAAAAAAAATTATACTAAGTATAAAGAAATAGATTCTAGTACAATAAAATAATTAAACTAAAACTGTATAAAATCAAATATTTTATATGGTTTTTATTAATATAATTATAATTCTTCCATCTAATACATAAAAATTATTAAGAAATTTATCATAATCTCAAAGAAAAAAACTGATAATATATTAATAGATGATATAATACCTAATTTGTGGTATATTTGTTAAGTATGAAATTTTATTAAACATAAGAAAAAAATATTTTATTTTTTTGCAAGTTGGTGTACAATTTGTATATGTAAATTAGGAGGGGTTTTTTTGAAAATCAATTTTTACGAATCGCAAAGAGAATATAAAGAAAAAAAATATGAATTTGATGGAGCTATAAAAAATATAATAGATAGTGGAGCTTTTATATTAGGGAATGAAGTTAAAACCTTTGAGGAAGAAATAAAAGATTTTACTGGAGCTAAACATGCCATAGGAGTGGCATCAGGAACAGATGCTTTAGTTATTGCATCAGATATCCTTGGATTTAGTGATAATAAGGAAATAGTAACTACACCTTTTACTTTTTTAGCTTCGACATCTTGTCTTGCAAAGCATGGTGGAAAACCTGTGTTTGTTGATATAGATGAAGAGTCTTGTGGTATGGATGTAGGTCAATTAGAGGCTGCTATAAATGATAATACTGTAGGAGTACTTCCAATACATTTATTCAATCAAATGTGTGATATGGATAAGATAATGGAAATTGCTAAAAAACATGATTTAAAGGTATTAGAAGATGCGGCTGAAGCTTTTGGAATGAGATGGCAGATGCAAGGTGAAGAAAGATATAGACATGCAGGAACCATAGGAGATATGGGTGTGTTTTCATTCTTCCCAACTAAAACTTTAGGTGGATATGGTGACGGTGGAATGATAGTTACTAATAGTGATGAATTAGCAGATATGTGCCGTATGTTTAGAGTTCATGGAGCATCAAAGAAGTATCACTATGACTACATAGGCTATAACTCAAGATTAGATGCTATGCAAGCAGCTGTTTTAAGGGTTAAACTTAAATATATAAACAATGCCATTGAAAATAGAGGAAGAGTTGCTAAGCTCTACACTGAAGGATTAAAAAATGTGGAAGGTGTAAAAGTTCAAGGTATTAAGGCTGCAAACCAAAAAAATGTTTATTATGTATTTAATATCTTTGCTGAAAGCAGAGATGGTCTTGCAGAGTTCTTAAAATCTAAGGGTGTGGCAACTAGTATATACTATCCAAAGCCATTACACTTACAAAAGTGTTTTGAATACCTAGGATACAAAGAAGGTCAGTTCCCAGTAACTGAAAAGATGTGTAAGCAAATTCTTGCATTGCCTATATATCCAGAACTTACAAATGAAGAAGTTGAATATATATGTGGATGTATAAAAGAATTCTATAATTAATAAAGGCTTTGTTTATCCAACAACAATTAGGTTGTTGGATAAATCTAATTAATTGTTAAAAAAATATCAATGTTTATTAAAACAATAATTGTTAATTTGAACAGTAGGAGACGATATAATGAAAGATTTAAAAATATCCTTAGTAGGACTTGGTTATGTAGGAATGCCTTTAGCGGTAGCTTTTGCTAAAAAGGCTCCTGTAGTTGGATTTGATGTAAACAAGGAAAAGATAAATAAGTACTTAAGTGGAATAGATGTAACTAATGAAGTTGGCGATGAAGCTATTAAAGCATCTACTGTAGATTTTACAAGTGATGAAACAAAATTAAGAGGATGTAACTTCCACATAGTTGCAGTACCAACCCCAACTAATGAAGATAAAACTCCAGATCTAAGACCAGTTATAGGTGCTAGTGAGATTTTAGGAAGAAATTTAACTAAAGGTTCCATAGTAGTATATGAATCTACAGTATACCCAGGGGTAACAGAGGAAATCTGTGTACCAATACTAGAAAGAGAATCTGGACTTATCTGCGGACAAGATTTTAAAATAGGATATTCTCCAGAGAGAATAAACCCAGGTGATAAGGTTCATAGATTAGAAAACATAATGAAGATAGTATCAGGAATGGATGAAGAAACTCTAGATACAGTTGCTAAAGCTTATGAACTAGTTATAGAAGCTGGAGTATATAGAGCTGAAAGTATAAAGGTTGCAGAAGCAGCTAAATTAATAGAAAACTGTCAAAGAGATGTTAACATAGCCTTCGTTAATGAACTTGCTATGATCTTTGATAGAATGGGTATAGATACTAAAGCAGTAATAGATGCCGCAGGTAGTAAGTGGAACTTTATAAAGCTAAACCCAGGCTTAGTAGGAGGACACTGTATTGGAGTAGATCCATATTACCTAATCCACAGAGCTAAAGAGGTTGGTGTTGAATCAAAGGTTATAGCTGCTGGAAGAAATATAAATGATGGAATGGCTAAGTATATTGCAGAGAACACAGTGAAAATTCTAATAGAAGCTAATAAGAGAGTTAAGAATGCAAAGGTAGCAGTTCTTGGACTTACCTTTAAGGAAGATTGTCCAGATACAAGAAATACAAAGGTAGTGGATATTATAGATGAACTTAAAGATTATGGGGTTAATGTATTAGCTACAGATCCTGTAGCAAGTAAGGAAGAAATTAAACATGAGTATGGAATAGATATGGTTTCTATGGAAGATATTAAAGATGTAGATGCTATTATCCTTGCTGTATCTCATCATAATTACAGAGAAATGACAATAAAGGATTTTGCTCCACTATATAGAAGTGAAGCTTTAGATGAAGTAGCGGCAGCTAAGGATGAAGTAGAAAAAGATGTATTCATAGATGTAAAAGGCATCATGGATAGGCATAGTGTGGATTCAGATACTATGGTTTACTGGAGATTGTAACATAAAAGATTACCACAGAAATAAGATATAGATAGAGAAGCTATTGCTCATGCCTAATTTTTAGTCATTTTGCAATAGTTTCTTTTAATTTCACACATTAATTATCCATAAGAGTTGTATAATTAATATTAGAAATAGAACTGTTGCAACGTGAATTATATAGCAAAATCTAATGAAATATGGTATAATCTTTTGAGTAATAAAAAATATTATGTATTTTTGTTGGAACTATAAAATTAGTTGAATTTATGATGATTGAAAACTTCATATCTTTGATTGGAGGAAATAGAGTGAAGAGGGCGTTTGATCTAGTAGTAAGTATTATATCCTTAATACTATTGTCACCTATAATTCTAATTATTTCTATATTAATTAAATTGGACAATCATGGTTCTGTAATTTTTAAACAGTATAGAGTAGGAAAAGACAATAAAGAATTTATAATTTATAAATTTAGGTCAATGGTAGAAGCCGCACCAGAGGTAGCAACCACATCTTTAGAAAATCCTGATGAATATATAACTTCAATAGGTAAATTTTTAAGAAAAACTAGCTTAGATGAATTGCCACAGTTATTTAATATTATAAAAGGTGATATGAGTTTAGTTGGACCAAGACCTGTAATTAATGACATAAATAAAAGTGAAAAAAAGTTATTAGTGTTAAGAACAAAATATGGTATTCATAAGTTGGTACCAGGACTTACAGGATGGGCTCAAATTAATGGTAGAGATAGCATATCTGTATATAGAAAAATTAATTTAGAAATTGAATATATGAGAAAACAAAGTTTTCTTTTTGATGTAAAAATACTTTTCATTACATTATTTAAAGTTTTTAAGCAAGAAGATATTGTTAATGGAAAAGAAAATGAGGTACAAGTATCCTATCATTCAATAGAATCAAAGGATGTTATGTAGTTAACGTAGATTTATGGTGCATTATAGATAGGCATAGTGTAGATGCAGATACTATGGTTTACTGGAGATTATAAGATAAAAACTAAATAACATAAATAAAACACCGAATATCTTAGATATTCGGTGTTTTCACTATTATTTTTTATCAGCAAATATATAATCTCTCATTTGCTTTTTAACGGTTTCAATATCAAACTTTAAGTAGTATATTCCAGTGCTCATATCACCAGTTCCATCTCCATCCCTTGGAAATCTTTCTTGCTCTAAGTTCCCATTTCCTAAACCAGCTACCTTAGTTGCTAGAGATATAAAATCGCCAGAACTTAGGTTAGTTTGAACTAAAGGAAGGATGTTATTTAGAATACTAGGATAAGATGTAGGAGATGCAGCAAGAGCTTTATTAAACACTGCAGACATTACATTTCTATGTCTGTGAGTTCTTTCGTAATCTCCACCACTAGCATATCTTATTCTAGAATAGGCTAGTGCTTGTTTACCTGTTAATAAGGTAGGGCCAGTAGAACTTACTCCAGGAATATGAGATACTTCTTCTTCAGTAATATCTATTGTAATTCCACCAAGGATATCAATAATTTCTGGCAATGAAGAAAAGTTTACTGATACAAAATCCTCTACATTAAGTCCAAAGTTTTCATTTAGGGTTCTTAAAGCTAAGGGAGCTCCTCCATAGGCATAGGCATGATTTATTTTATCCATACCATGGTCTGGGATATTAACATAAGAGTCCCTCATAATAGATGTTACCTTAACCTTATTATGAGCAGAATCAATAGTAGCTATCATTATGGAGTCTGAACGACCTGCTTGTCCTTCTTCTGCATCAATACCATATAAGGCTATATTTTTTATAGATTCATGGTTGTCGTATTCTTTAAAGGCATCCTTTGAAGCAATACCTAATTTAGATTTGTCTATCTTTACCTTATCCATCTTATTATATAATGAATAAAAATATCCTCCTCCAATAGCTATTATAAATATCAACACTCCTAGAATTCCCATTGAAATTTTAAATCCCAGGGATTTTTTCTTCTTTTTTCTTCTTTTATTTTTCTTTTTTTCAGGATCAATTCTATTCTGTGACATAGTTACACTCCTCTCTGTACCTAATTCTATCACCATATGTTAAAGGTGTAAATATAAAGAAATACATAATGTTGAATTATTCCATGAAGTTTATTATAAATTTTTATGAACATGATACGATGATATAATTATGAATTAACAATAAAAATAATAGTATATATAGGCATAAAATCAATTAAATTGTTGAATGCATTAAGTTATTATTCATAATTATACAAAATATTACTAGTAACATTGATTTTTTACTAGTAATGTTACTGAAAATATGATATTATACAGATGTAACAGTTTTGTATGCAATTAAAATATAAAGAAATATGTACTATTATACAGGTGTTAAAACTATATTCAAATTATATTTTTATATGGTAAAAATGTACATAAAATGTTGTAATGTGTATAAATTGATTTTGTAAGGAGAATTAATATGGAACATTACTTGTCATTAGAGCAGAAAAAACAAAAAAAAGATTCTGTTGTAAATTCTATAAACCTTTTAAAAAAGGTTTATACAAATATCATTGGCGCCATATTAAATGGGGTACATACTAAAATAAATAGCTATTATTACTATTATGGTGATAAATAATATATAAAATTTCACTTAGAGGTTGGAGGAGTGTTTATGATAGATTTTCATAGCCATATACTTCATGGAGTGGATGATGGATCTAAAGATGAAGATATGACTGTAGACATGCTTAAATTGGCGAAAAAGTCAGGAACCACAGGAATTGTTGCCACTCCCCATTTTTTTAGGGGTAGGTTTCAAGTACCTTATGAAGAAATAAAAAAAGAAATAGCTAGATTGAAAAGTTTAGCTAAAGAAAAGGACATTAATATAGAAATATATTGTGGCCAAGAGGTTTACTATACTAGTAGAATTTTAGAAAGCTTTCAATGTGGTGATATAGGCACCATAGAAAACAGTAGGTATATGTTAATAGAATTTCCTTTAAGAAATTTTTCTGTGGATGAAGTTATAAATAATATCTATGAACTTCAACTAAAGGAAGTTGTACCTATCATTGCTCATCCAGAGCGTTATAAAATCTTTATAGAAGCCCCAGAATTAATAAATAAGTTTATTGAAGAGGGGTTTTTATTTCAACTAAACACTGGTAGCATAACAGGAGACTTCGGAAGTGGAGTTAAAAAAACTGCGAAATTATTTGCAAAACACAAAATATATAGCACTATAGGTTCCGATGGTCATAGGTCTGATGTTAGAACTACAGATATGATAGCAGGGATAAAGGTTATAGAGAAAATAAATCCTGGATATGTAAGGGAGATGGATAACATTTCTCAGGAAATCTTAACGAATAATAAGGTGAACTTTCAAGGGGAAAAAATTAGAAAACAAGGTGGGATTTTTAATATATTTAAAAGATAGATTAAACCTTGTTCAATGTACATAAATTTAAACTGGGTGTATCGGTTATATAAAAGTCGGGAAATTGGGGTAACTTTTAGTTCGATGACTAGTAGCTCTAAACTCCCTTCTTCTTTGAAGTGGGAGTAAAGAGCTGCTACGTCCCTGGATAACGATTTCTAAGCTTCAAAGAAGCTAAAAAATCTGTTTATAGCCGATAGGGGTTAAATAAAATTCGACATAAATAACTTAAATTTAAAGGGAATTATGAACTGTAGTCTATACTTGGGCGCTTGGACTACAGGGAGTTAGTAGCGCAACCCACCTTTATCTTGCTAATTCAGGGTAACTATAAGTTTGAAGGGGAAATTTATGGAATATGAGTTAGTAAAAGATAGCGGTGGGTTATTTTTATCTAGTTTTATAAATTAAGAATTGGTGGGCAGTCTTAATTAAGAGTAAATATATTGAAATTAGTCTTAATACCATGGGGTCAGATATCTTTCCATAAAATGGGAGGGGATCTGACCCCATTACAGTTAATTCCAAGAGCTCCATCCAATGATATAAGAATATCTAGGTATTCTTCTTTTTCTCTGCAATCAGCATTTATGCTGAGCCGGTAGGCTGAAAGAATTTTGAATTACCCACCAGGATTTGATAATAGAAGAACATAAAAATACGAAACATAGTGCAGTTTTTAAATATCTCCAAGGTTATGAAAAAATATGAACACTATAATGAAGCATACAAATTAATGAGTTTTGTATGCTTTTTAATTTATTTTAAATACATTGAATAAGATTATATGTTCGTGTTAATAATTAAAACAAATTAACTTATGGAGGTAATATTTTATGAATAAAGTAACTTTAATTGGTAATGTAGTAAGGGAACTAGAATTAAAAACTTATGATGGTTCAGAGGGGAAAGTAAGCTATACAAAGTTTACATTAGCTATAAATGAATATAGACATAAAGATAAGGATAACAATGCTGTTTTTATTAATGTAGTTGCCTTTGGTAAGCAGGCAGAAATACTAGGCCAATATGTGACAAAAGGCAGTAAGTTAGGTATTGAAGGAAAGATAAACACTGATAGTTATATTAATAGCAAGGGAGAAAAGAAATATGGTTTCGTAGTTACTTTGGAGAGATTTTATTTCCTAGATATTAAAAAAGAGCATATAAGTTAAAAGTTACAGGTACTTTAATTAAGCTCTTTATAGCTTTATATTTATATAGTATCCTAGTAAAATTTTTTAATAATTAAATATGGCATATAATCAGACCCCTTGTATTTTGTATCAGGGGTCTGACCTAATTATATTTTATGGAAATAACATGAGGGTAATTTTCAATAAGTATTAATTATTGTATTAAAAAAACTGATAATAAATTTAAGTAAATTATATTGACTAACTTTACAGATGAATATACAATAAAATTGAAAATAAAATATTTGTGTATGAAGATTATTGGAGATATCCATAAGGATAACCGTAGAAGAAAGAAATAAATTTAGCTAAAGGTTTATTTTGAAGCTTTCAGGTAGATTACAATGATTAGACACACCCCTGGAGAGATCTCTTAAATGAGACATCAAAGGAGAAACTTATAGACTTATATATTTATAAGGAAACTTTCAGATAAAAGGACAGGG
>NZ_DHYX01000042.1:31156-32932 GCF_002414285.1 Clostridium sp. UBA5119
AAGAAAAAAATAGGAGGAATTAAAATGGAAATTATAAAAGGAATGGGATTACTAATTTTAAGTTTAATTATGTTTTCAGTATTTAGTTTAAAAATGCCAAAAGGGCAAAAGGCTATGTCTGGACTTGCAAATGCAGCTGTAGCAACATTTCTAATTGAGGCAATTCACAAGTATATAGGGGGAGATCTATTAAAGGTTAAATTCTTAGGTGAAGTAGGTAGTGCCTCTGGAAGTATGGGAGGTGTAGCTGCAGTAATATTGGTAGCATTAAACATGGGATTAAACCCAGTATATGCAGTTGCAGCTGGGGTATCAGTAGCAGGATATGGTATTTTACCTGGATTTATAGCAGGCTATATAGTAGGATTAGTTGGACCATATTTAGAAAAAAAATTACCAAAGGGATTAGACGTTATTGTTGGAACTTTAGTAATTGCAGTTTTATCAAGAGTCATTGCTGGTGTAACAGCACCTGTTGTCGATTCTACCTTAGGTAATATAGGAAATATGATAGCTATTGCAGCTGAACAATCTCCTCTTCTAATGGGCTTTTTATTAGGGGGAATAATTAAAGTAATTTGCACATCGCCTCTAAGTTCCATGGCATTGACAGCGATGCTTGGATTACAGGGACTTGCTATGGGAATAGCATCTATAGCTTGTGTAGGAGGATCCTTCACAAATGGTATGGTATTTAAAAGACTTAAGCTTGGTGATTCAAGTAATGTAATGGCAGTAATGTTAGAACCATTAACTCAAGCAGATATCGTAACAGCTAATGCATTACCTATCTATGCATCAAACTTCTTTGGTGGAGGATTAGCAGGAATTGCAGCTGCACATTTTAACATTATAAATAATGCGCCTGGAACTGCATCACCAATACCAGGGTTATTAGCACCTTTTGGATTTAATAATCCTTTAAATGTTATCTTTGCTATTGTTTTTGCTATAATCGGTGGAATAATAGCTGGATATCTAGGATCTACAATAACTACTGTAATAAGAAAATATAAAAAAGTTGAAATAGGTTCAGATGTGATTTAACATTTAATACCACGGGGTCAGNNTTATGGGTGGGGGTCTGACCCTGTTGCATTTTATTCCAAATAGTTGCTCATTATGGTGTAGAGTATTATAATAAGTAAGAAAACAAAATATAAAAAATAAAGCGATTTATTTTTTTTGGAGGAATTTAATAATGAAAAAAGTAATTACCTACGGCACATTTGATTTATTACACTATGGTCATATAAACATATTAAAGAGAGCTAAGGAGCAAGGAGACTATTTAATAGTAGCTTTATCAACAAATGAGTTTAATGAAGTTAAAGGTAAGAAGTGTTATTTTCCATATGAAGAGAGAAAAAAATTATTAGAAGCAATTAGATATGTGGATTTAGTTATTCCAGAAAATAATTGGGAACAAAAAATTAATGATATAAAAGAATTTCATGTAGATACTTTTGTAATTGGAGATGACTGGAAAGGAAAGTTTGATTTCCTTAAAGAATACTGCAAAGTTATATATTTAGGCAGAACTCCTGAAATATCAACAACTAAAATAAAACAGGAGCTAGGTCTAGGACAAGTTGCAATAGGAAAATAACATACATTAGAATGGGACTAGTTGTTGATTTGCTAGTCCTTATTTTATTGTATAAAATACAAATAAAGCAGTATAAGTTAAATAAGGAAAATTAAACACAAAGATAAAAGTTAAATTATTATTAGAGTTTTTATACATAGGATTTGCATTAACAGAGTTCTTAGCTT
>NZ_DHYX01000078.1:0-982 GCF_002414285.1 Clostridium sp. UBA5119
CTGCGCCACACCCCGATATATCTTAATCAGTGCCGTTTGATAATAACCTTAACGACAAAATTTATTATACAGACTTCCCTTTAATTAGTCAACACCTTTTTTGAAGTTTTTAATTAAATTTTGACAGTTTTTATTGTAAATTCTCTTCAAATCCTTATTTACCTTCTTTTCTCTTATATACCTTAAGAATACTAATTACATATATTGTTACTACTAAATTCTCTGCCTATATTAAAATAAACTTAAATAAAACTAACAAATTATGTAATTTAATACTTAACACAAAGAAGAAATTTAAATAGTTCCCTATGTAAAAATAAATATATTTATACATGGAACTATTTAAATGTATAACAAGTTAAATTATTATATGTAAACTATAAATATTTTTTCATCTCTTCTGTTAACTTAGATAATGCATTTCCCCTATGACTTATAGCATTTTTCACTTTAGAAGGTACATCATTAAATGTAGCCTTTAGTTCTGGCACGTAGAGNNCATATCCAAATCCTTCACACTCTTTGTACTCCTCTAATATTAAACCTTCTACTTCACCTTGAACTTTGATAATATCTTTATCATTGACTATTAAAACCATAGCACATATAAATTTTGATTTTCGTTCATTAAAAGGCACACCTTCTAACTCTCTTATTAACTTTTTATTATTTTCCACTGAATTTCCATGTTCACCACTATATCTAGCAGAGTATATTCCTGGAGCCCCATTTAATACTTCTACTGATAATCCTGAATCATCAGATAAAACAAGTACGTCTTTACAAATTTCATGAATTGCCTTAGCCTTTATGTATGCATTTTCCATAAATGTAGTTCCTGTTTCTTCTACATCTATATCTATTTCAGCTTCTTTTAAAGATACTACCTCTAAATCAAACTCTTTAAGAATCTCCTTTATTTCTACAATTTTATGATGATTATTACTAGCAACTATTACTCTTTTCATTACAAATTCTCCTT
>NZ_DHYX01000078.1:1025-1453 GCF_002414285.1 Clostridium sp. UBA5119
TAAAATGTCTACTGTATGTTAAATAACTCATCTGCTTCTGGCGGAGTTACTTCATTGATTTCTTTATCATCTATTACTATACCTTTATTCTTAGTTATTTCTCCTATTTCAGTAGCCTTAATTCCATTATCATCAAAAGATTTTAACAACTCTTCTGGATTATCAGTAGTTATAAGCATACTACCTGATGATATTAGTCTTAATGGATCTATATTAAACTCTTTACATACTTTCCTTGTAATTTCTGTAATTGGCATTTTAGATTTATCGACCTTAAATCCTACATTACTTGCATTAGCAACTTCCCATAGTGCTCCTAAAACTCCACCTTCTGTTATATCATGCATAGATGTTGCTTTAGCTATTCCACCTATTTTTCCTTCTTTGACTACACTTATGCTTTCCACATAGCCTCTTGCTTCTTCAAT
>NZ_DHYX01000078.1:1520-24628 GCF_002414285.1 Clostridium sp. UBA5119
AATCATTAACCAATATTGAAGTTCCTTCAAGACAGAGTTGTTTAGTAACTATTATACTATCCCCTACTTTTGCTCCAGACGTGCTGATAGCACTATTAACATTACTTTTCCCAATAGCTGTACACGAAACCACTATCTTATTAACAGCTTCTGTTATTTCAGTATGGCCACCTATAATTTGAACATTTACTTTACATGCCTCTTCATGAATTTCTTTCATAAGATCATGTAATTCTTGTATAGTAGTCTTTTGCGGTGCTAGTATGGTAACCAAGATTCCTAATGGTTCGACTCCACAGGAAGCTATATCATTACAGTTAATGTTAACTGCAATTTTACCTATATTTTCATCTGCACCAGTTACAGGGTCTGTAGAAATTACACATTGATTACTATCAAAATTTATAATGGCACAATCTTCTCCTATGCCGTTAGATACTTCTACTTCCTTCCTCTCTTTCCCTTTATGGTTATCTATTATGTACTTTAGTTCATTCCAATTTAGTTTTCCTACCCTCATATAAATTCTCCTAACCTAAAAAAACTATTGTGTTTTTAGCACATTTTCACTTCTCATATCATATTATTAAATATAACTAATATTCTGGTGGTGTTATTTTGAGATATATAGGACCTTTTTTAAGAATTAACATACTAAACAATGACAATATAAAAAGTCAATTGTTTCATTTTTCTAAAGAGTCCCTTAGACATATAGTTCTACACTCTGGATGTGGAATTATATCTAGAAATGCAAACTTAAAAATTAAACCTTTACCTAATGATGATGATATCACAAATAGCGTTATTTCTCCACTATTATGTGTATATAGAAAAGCCGACGGAAAACTTTTGAAAGAAAAAGATAAATTACTTTGGAATCATCGCAAGTTTAAAAGAGAAATAAACATATGTGCTAATGGGTATATGACCCTTGGTCTGCTGTACTTATCTGACTATTATAGAAAATTTAAAGATATTGATGAGGATAAATATAAACTTAGCAAATACTATGTTGACCTATCCATTGAGCAATTAGAATTTTTTGCTCTTTATTGCCGTAATAGTGAGGGGGTATTTGTTGATAAATACGATTCTACAGATCCTCTTCAAAAAGAATATTTTCTTACAGACAAGAATATGAAGTTTAAATTTTCAACACAAGCTCTTCTCATGGCAGCATATTATAAATGTGCTACACTTTCAGAAGATAATAATGAAAGCTTTAAATCCTTTGCTCTAGATATAATGAATCTATTTTCAAGCCTAAAGCAAGAAATATATAATACTTCTCATGATGAGTTAGTTAAAATATGTTTAGCCTTCAATATTCTTTATGAATGTTCAAAACTAGAGAAAGCTAAGGAATTACTAGTAGATTTTTCTGAATTAATGATTGAAAACATCAATCATATGCCACCTTCTGTAATTAGAGATAATATAGATATTTCTTGTTTATGCTATATAAACTCTATATTAACTTATAAAAATACCAATTTATCGCATTTTAAAGATGCAGCCTTTAAAATCTTTAATAACTTAGAAAAACTATATAATAATGATGATGGTATTTTTATAAAAGACATTTCTGAAAAAGAAAACAAATTTTCTTCAGATGAAATAATTCTATATCTTTATGTATTTATGATTCAAGAGTCTTTATTAAGCGACAATGAAAAAACAGAGCTCGCTTCTAAAATTCATGGTCTTTATAAAAAACAGGTAGTAAGCTCCGGAATTATACTTAGGTGGCCGGAAGCTCCTAGTCTTGATAATCCTGAAAGATATAGGAATTTTTCATGTAAGGCAGAAGACTTATTAGATGATAATTATTTCAGATTTTCTTCTTATGTAAATAACGATACTAATGATTTAGCACCTATTTTTGTTAAAAATATTTCTTTAAATAGAAAAAAAGAAAGTTATAAACACTATAAACATAGTTTTGATTCTTGTAAAAACATGTTTAACTTTTTTACAATTATTTATTTAAATACAATTTTAGATTTCTAATAAAGAAGTACCTTAAATTTAAGGTACTTCTTTAACTTTTTCTAATCTTATATTTCCAGTAGTAGTTACATACACTTGGCTTATACCTTCTTTAATGCAAATAACATTGTTAATATTATATATAGGTATAGATATTAACTGATTTTTTAGTATTTTTTCACATTTCTCATAGATAATTTTTCTTTTTTCGTCATTCATTTCATATTTTGCAGAATTAATAAGATTGTAATATTCTTCACTTTCATATGCAATAAGATTATTATTAGAAATTTTATGGAAACTCTCAAAATATTCTCCAGGATTTCTATAGCCGAAATCAAACCTATGCAATACTATATCATAATCTCCTTTTTCAACAGCATTTTTCAATTCTTCTTTAGAATATTCTTTTAAAACTATTTCTGAATCAGTACACTCTTTAATATCAATACTTAAATCTTCAACAATTCTCTTATTCAAGTTATTTTTTTCAAAAATTACTCTTATTTCAGGATTTTCATTGATATTAACCTTGCTAAAGAATTCTTTAGCTTTTTCAGTATCTCCAAAAACCGAGAATGCTTGTTCTGTTTTTTCTGTTTCCATCACATAGGATGTAGCTGGAGTAAGTAATTCTTTGCATATAAGTTGAGAGTAGTATTCCTTTGATAAAAGTGAGTTTATAGCTATTCTAAAATTTACATCTCCACCAACAGTTTCTTTATCTGGGTTAAAACTTAAATAATATATAGCTGAACCATTAAAACTTTTCACCATTGAATTTTGAGATAATCTTAAAAGCTCATTTATAGGAGCATCCATCATTATATCAATACTACCTGAAAAATAATCTGTATTGGTATCCGTTGACTTTTCAAAAATAGCTAAAGTATTTTCTTCGCTGTTTAAAAATGTAATTCTAATAGTTTCATCAGTAATTTTAGTTCTTTCATAATGCTTTTGATTTTTTTCTATATAGATCTCATCACTCTTTACATCTTTAATTACAAAGGGACCTGTATACCTTATTGAAGTAAAATTTTCCTTATACCTATCCATGGTTCCGTAATCTCTAAGGTTAAATACTGGGTTAGCTATGATATTAATAAAATAAGGATTTTTATAATTTAGTCTAATAGCTATGGTACTATCATCTTTTACGTTTATTGCCACATTTGAGAAATCACCAATTCCTTCTCTAAACTCCTTAGCTCCATATATACAATCTAAACTACTAGCATATACATTATTTCTATCACTTAAAAAGCCTTTAAAAAAACTCTTAATTGCCTCTGCAGTAATTTTTTCTCCTGTGCTATAATATATATCCTCTCTTAATATAAAAGTGTATTCTAAGCCATCTTCTGAAGTTATTATCTCCTTTGCAAGTGCTGGTACTATTTCTCCATTATTATCTTCTTTTACTAAACCTTCAAAAAGTGTTATTAGCAAATCTTTATCTCTTACAGTATTTTCTCTTGTTAACTGTAAATCTTCAGGATTTACATTCATATTGTAAGTTATATAATTCACTTTACTATATTTTACAGAATTTAATTTATCTTTCTCAATAGATATTCCTGCTAAAATTATTATAATGCAAAGTACTGTAAATATTATTTTCTTCACCACAACACCTCCTATATTTAAAATTATTTACTCATTTATGTCAAAATAAACAATTCTGAGCAAGTTAACACAAAATTCTTCTTTTCCAATTGTAAACATGTGATATAATATTTATAATAATGTGTAAATAAATTGGAGGTATCTTATGGTTTACTTAGATATTATATTGAAAATATTAGGAATCTTATCTTTAATAACTTTTATGATAATAATCATTTGGGGATTTGTTGTTTTCAATTCTATATATAGCCAGCTGAGATATAGTAATTATATACTTGAAAAAATCTCACACATATTAAATATTTCATGTATAGATATGCAAGCTAAGGAAAAGGAACAACAAAAAAAATCTGAAATAATTGATGAAAACTCTAGTTCAGAGCTTTTAGATAGTACTTCTGACTCTACTATCTAGAATAATAATTATTTTAGTTATGGATGATACCCCTAATCAACAGAAAAATTTATATTGATTAGATGTATAGTACAATACAAATTATTTACTATAGCAATTAGCCCCATGGATAAAAACTCCATGGGGCTAATGCTTTCTACTTTAAATCATTACCTTAAACTCTTCTTCAGAAATTACTCTAATTCCCAATTCTATGGCTTTATTATACTTAGAACCTGGAACTTCTCCAACTATAACAAAGTCTGTTTTTTTACTTACAGAACCTGCTACCTTTGCACCGAAACTTTCTAACTTATCTTTAATTTCATTTCTCGAAAATTCTTTTAAACTTCCTGTAACTACAATGGTTTTATCTTTAAAAGGATTTTCATCTATTTGCTGAACTTGTTCCTCCCTTGGAGTTACACCCAAATTTAATAGCTCATTTATGGTTTCTCTAGATTTATCTAATGAGAAGAATTCAACTATAGTTTTTGCAACTATATCTCCTATATCGGGAACTGATATTAATTCTTCAAAGGATGCTTTCTCAATACTTTTTAAAGTTTTAAATTTCTTTGATAAATCCTTAGCTGTTTTTTTACCCACATTAGGAATACCTAGTCCATATATAAATGAAGATAATTCACATTCTTTACTATTCTCTAATGCTGTTAAAAGATTTGTAGCTTTCTTATCTCCAAACTTTTCTAATCCAACTAATTCCTCTTTTTTTATTCTATATAAATCTGCTATGGACTTTATTCCAAGTTTTTCAAATAACTGTTCAGCAGTTTTTTCACTAAATCCAGCTATATTCATAGCTTCTCTGCCAGCGTAGTGAACTATAGTTTTTACCATTTGAGGCTTACATGCTAAGGTGTTTTCACAAAACAAATGCACTCCATCTCTAAATAGTTCTTCCCCACAACTAGGACATACTTTAGGCTCTTCAATAGAAATACTTCTTTCTAATGACTCCTCTACTACTCCCATTATTTCCGGAATTACATCATTAGATCTTCTAACAAATACTGTAGCCCCAATTTTCACTCCCTTACGCTGAATATCATCTAAGTTATTCAAAGTAGCTCTTTTAACTGTTACACCACCTAATTCTACTGGCTCAAGAATTGCAGTAGGACTAACTCTTCCACTTCTACCTACATTCCATTCTACATCCAAAAGCTTAGTAGTTGTTTCTTCTGCTTCAAACTTATAAGCTATTGCCCACTTAGGAAACTTAATTGTATATCCTAATACCTCTCTAGTTTTTATATCATCAATTGCTATAACTACCCCATCTATGTCATAATTCAAGTTATTTCTAATATTGTTAATATATTTAACTTGTTTTTCTATTTCATCAATATTAGTGCATGTTTCCATATAATTATCCATAGGGAGTCCCATTTTTTTTATAAAATTCATCATTTCAGTATATGTATTAAATGGATTTCCTTCATTATATCCAACATCATAGAAGAAAGCAGATAAATTTCTTCTGGCAGTCTCCTTTACATTTAAATTTCTAAGAGCTCCAGCTGCTCCATTCCTTAAGTTCTTTAATGGAATAGAAGCATTTTTATTATAGTTTTCAAAAGCTTCCTTTGTCATAATAGCTTCACCATGAACTTCGATTATACTGTGATTATCTATTATGAGTGGAATAGATTTTATAGTCTTTACTTGACTAGTAATGTCTTCTCCAATTTCTCCAGTCCCTCTAGAAGATCCAACTATTAAAATTCCCTCTTGGTTATAGGTCAAATTTATAGAAAGTCCATCAAACTTTTTAGTAACAATATACTTAACACTTGGTAGTTTTTCTTCATGATCACTATTATACTCATTTATAACTTTGATATTTCTATTATGCCAATTCTTAATTTGTTCTATGGATTGAGCCTTATCTAAACTCCAAAGAGGAGCTCTATNNATGTTTATATTTTTTAAATTCATCTAAAACTATATCTCCCACTCTTAACGTTGGTGAATAAGGTAAAACTTCTTCAAGTTCACTTTCTAAAACTTTAAGTTCATCATATTTTTTATCATATTCTTTATCAGATATGATAGGATTATCTAGTACATAGTATTCATAGGAGTATTTATTTAACTCCTCTACTAACTTTAGCATTTTACTGCGCTTATCATTACTCATTATAACGCTTCCTCCTATTAACTTTAAAATAGCTCCTATATATATTTAAAATTTAATTATAGGCTATGTTTTATTAACATCTAAAACATAGCCTATAATAAACTTATTCTGCTGTCTTCGTGACTTTCTTACACTATATTAAGCTAGTTCAAGACCTGCCTTATTAAGCATAAGCTTTTTGATTCCCATATTGTTAAAAGCTATAGTAACTATAGTTTCTCCATTGTCTGAGGATATAGATACTACAGTTCCCACTCCAAATTTACCATGTCTTACTTTTACCCCTATAGTAAGTTCTTCTTTAACTGCACATTTGTCAACTCCACATTCCATACCACTAATTTCACTTGAAGCCATAGGTTTCTTTGAATTATAAAAACCACTTCTAAAGGAGTGAGGATTATTATTAACTTTATTATTTACTTTATTGTTAATATTATCAAAACTTCCTCTAGATTGAGTTCCTCCATCATCATTCAAATCACATTTTAATTCCTTAGGTATTTCACTTATGAAGTCTGATATAGGATATCCCACAGTTCTACCAAATACCATTCGCTGTTCTGCCGATGATATATATAGCATCTCTTCAGCTCTTGTAATGGCAACATAGCAAAGTCTTCTTGATTCTTCCATCTCATTAAAATTATTCAAAGAAGCCATGCCTGGAAATATTCCATTTTCCATTCCAACTAAGAAAACTACCGGAAATTCAAGTCCTTTTGAACTATGAACAGTCATCATTACTACTGCATTATTCTCTTCATCTAAATTATCTATATCAGAAACTAAAGTTACCTTTTCTAAAAAGGCACTTAAGGATTTATCTTGTGAAGAATTTTCAAAGACTACGGCATCAGATACAAGTTCCTTTAAGTTTTCTATTCTACTTTCATCCTCGGCACTACTAGAACCCTTAAGCATTTTCATGTATCCACTTCTATCTAAAATATCCTCAATTAGTTCAGGTACACTTATATTCTCTGCATCCACTATAAGAGTATTCATTAAGCTCACAAATTTATTTATAGATGTTATAGCTCTTGCAGAAAGATTTGGTATAAATTCTGCATCTAAAAGTGCATCATACATGCATATATTATTTTCTGCTGCAAATTCCTGTACCTTAGCTATGGTTGTGTCTCCAATACTTCTTTTAGGCTCATTTATAATTCTTTTTAAACTTATATCATCAAGAGGATTATTTATCACTTTTAAGTAAGCCATAATATCCTTAATTTCTTTTCTTTCATAGAATCTGAGTCCCCCTACTATTTTATAGGTTATCTCATTCCTTCTAAAGGCTTCCTCAAATATACGCGATTGAGAGTTCATTCTGTAAAGTATAGCAAAATCTTTTAAGCTTCTATTTTCTTCTCTTATCATTCTTTTAATTTGAGTTGCTACAAAGTTTCCTTCATCTATGTCGCTATAGGCTCTGTATACTTTTAGCTTTTCTCCAGATTCACTTTCAGTTCTTAATACTTTATCTTTTCTTTGCGCATTATTTGTTATAACCTTATTAGCAGCCTCTAATATGTTTGATTTGGACCTATAGTTTTGCTCCAACTTAATAACCTTTGCTCTTGGAAAGTCCTTTTCAAAGTCCAATATATTATTTATATCTGCACCTCTCCATGCATAAATACATTGATCGTCATCTCCAACTACACATATATTTTCATTTTCATTAACTAAAAGCTTTATCAATTCATATTGACATTTATTAGTATCTTGATACTCATCTACAAGAATATATTTAAATTTTCTTCTATAAAACTCTCTAACCTCATCATTTTCTTTAAGCAGTTTAACAACTAAATAAATTAGATCATCAAAATCCAAAGAATTTGTAGTCTTTAATTTCTTTTCATAGGTTAGATAAACATCTGCTATCTTATTCATTCGAAAGTTTCCTTCATTTTCTTTTTTAAACTTCTTGGCAGATATTAATTTATTTTTAGCATCGGAAATTTTTGAGATAATTTCTCCATCAGTTATGTCTTTATCATTGATATTAAGTTCTTTCATGCACTGCTTTACTAGTGATTTAGCATCGTAACTATCATATATAGTAAAATTTTTATTATATCCTAACTTATCAATTTCTCTTCTTAAAATTCTTACACAACTAGAGTGAAAAGTTGAAACCCACATTGTATCAACTATATCTCCTACTAATGATTTAACTCTTTCCTTCATCTCTCCTGCTGCTTTATTTGTAAAAGTTAAAGCTAAAATCTGTGAGGGATATATATTTAAATCATTTATCATATGTGCCATTCTATAAGTAAGAACCCTAGTCTTTCCTGATCCTGCACCTGCTAAAATTAACAAGGGGCCTTCTACGGTAATAGCTGCTTCGTATTGCTCCTTGTTTAATAGCTTTTTTAAATCCATCTAATCACTCCTAAATTTATAGTTATCTAATGTAATTTATTAATCTTCCTTATCCTATAATATAATACTATACTATGGATATTTAACCTATTCTTTATTATACCATATACTATGAATTTATAAACGACATATAACTAATTACTCAAGAGGTTACTACATCATAACCTTATATTGTCATTATTTTAATTTCTAATATGTTGATTAAATTGAAAAAGTCTTACTTTCTTTAAAATGTACCCTAAGTCAAGGACATTTTACTTTAAAGTAAGACTTTTTCTTCTAATTAATCTATGATTACTTATAATTTTCTATTTATCTTCATATTCCTTCCAATCAACTCTTTCAAATACTACCTTATATCCATTATTTCCATAATTTAAAGAACGATTGACTCTACTTATGGTAGCAGTACTAGCTCCAGTACTACTAGCGATATCTAAATAAGTTCTTCTCTCTTTAAGCATTCTTGCAACTTGAAGTCTTTGCTCCATAGCTTTTATTTCATTTATTGTACAAACATCTTCAAGGAACCTATATACTTCCTCTCTGGTTTTAAGAGATCTAATTGCGTCAACAAGATAATCCATTTCTGGAGTTTCAAGTTTTGAAACATATCCACTCATTATTTTCTCCCCTATCACTAAAAAATTCATCTATATACATTATAAAGTTATCATATTAAAGTGTAAACATTTAATCTTTAATATAATTTTATCAAACATTAAATACAAAAGCTATCCCCTTGGATAGCTTTTAGTTAAAGTATAAATATGTTTATTCCTATAATTGATCCTACAAAAACAACTGCTGATACTATAGTAAGTTTAGTTAAGAATGATTCCTTTGTTTTAGTTTTATTCTTGCTATAATAAGTTTCTGAACTTCCAGCTACTAAACCACCTAAACCTGATGATTTACTTTCTTGAAGAGATGTTGCTAATATAACTGTTAATGCGGAAATAATTATTACAACCTTTAATGCTGTTATCATTATTATGCCCCCTTAATTCTTTATCCTTATACATGTAATATATTTTATCACAGTAAAAATATTTTTACAATGAAAACAGTAATAAATGTAAATATATATATTAAATTAATATATACTTCTAATATATAAATAAAACATCGAACAAATGTAAAATTTGTTCGACGTTTTTATTATAGAAATTAGTTATCTTTTTATGTTAAAGAAAGATTTTAATCCTCTAAATTCAGCCATATCACCAAGTTCTTCTTCGATTCTTAATAACTGGTTGTATTTAGCAACTCTCTCACTCCTTGCAGGAGCTCCAGTTTTAATTTGACCTGCATTTGTAGCTACTACTAAGTCAGCTATTGTAGTATCTTCTGTTTCCCCAGATCTGTGAGAAACTACTGCAGTATAACCAGCTCTTGCAGCCATCTCTATAGCATTTAAAGTTTCAGTTAAAGTTCCTATTTGGTTTAATTTTATAAGAATTGAGTTTGCAGTTTCTCTTTCAATCCCCATTCCAAGTCTAGAAGTATTAGTTACAAATAAGTCATCTCCAACTAATTGAATTTTTTTACCTATTTTATCAGTTAAGTACTTCCACCCTTCCCAATCTTCTTCAGCCATACCATCTTCAATAGATATTATTGGATATTTTCCACATAATTCTACATAGTAATCTGCCATCTCATGAGGAGTTAACATTCTTCCTTCTCCAGCAAGATTATATTTTCCATCTTCAAAGAATTCAGAAGATGCTGGGTCAAGTGCTATGAAAGCATCTTTTCCTGGCACATATCCAGCTTTTTCTATTGCTTCGATTATAACTTTTATTGCTTCTTCATTTGATGATAAATCTGGAGCAAATCCACCTTCATCACCAACACCTGTGCCTAGCCCTTTAGCTTTTAAGATTCCTTTTAATGCATGGTAAACTTCTGCTCCCATTCTTAAAGCTTCGCTAAAAGATGTAGCTCCTGCTGGCATAACCATAAACTCTTGTAAGTCCACATTATTATCAGCATGTTTTCCACCATTTAATATATTCATCATAGGTACTGGTAAAACTTTAGCATTAACTCCACCAATATATTGGTATAAACCAAGTCCTAAGTAATTAGCAGCAGCTTTTGCACAAGCAAGAGACACTCCTAAAGTAGCATTAGCACCTAATTTTTCTTTATTATGAGTTCCATCTAATTCTATCATAGTCTTATCTATAGCAACTTGATCGAATATATTCATTCCTATTAATTCTTCTGCTATTATATTGTTTACATTATCAACAGCTTTTAATACACCTTTTCCATTGTATAGAGATTTATCTCCATCTCTTAATTCAACAGCTTCAAATTGACCTGTTGATGCTCCTGAAGGTACTGCCGCTACCCCTACTGTACCATCTTCTAGAACAACTTCAACCTCTACTGTCGGGAACGCTCTTGAATCTAATATTTGTCTTGCATAGACATCAATAATTTCAACATATTGTTTCATTTTTTTCCTCCTTCATATTATGTTTATAATAAATTTAGCATGGCTAAATATTTTAACTTAATAATTTAAATTAATGATTTTCCACTCATTTCACTTGGAATATCTAATTCCATCTTTGTTAAGATAGTTGGAGCAATATCTGCAAGTATTCCTCCACTTCTAAGTGTTCCTACTTCTTTACTTACGTATGTAAATGGAACCAGATTAGTAGTATGTGCAGTCATTGGTTTACCTGTAGAGTAATCNNAATCATAGACTCCGCATTACCGTGGTCTGCTGTGATAAATACTGTACCATCATGGTCTAGGACTTTATTTACAACCTTGCCTAAGCAATAATCTACAACTTCAATAGCCTTTACTGCTGCTTCAATAACTCCAGTGTGTCCAACCATGTCTGGGTTAGCATAATTTAATATAATTAAATCATATTCATCTTTTTCAATACTTTTTAATACTGCATCAGTAACTTCATAGACACTCATTTCTGGTTTTAAGTCATAGGTTGCTACTTTAGGTGATGGAATTAATACCCGATCTTCACCCTTATTAGGTTCCTCTACTCCACCATTAAAGAAGAAAGTTACATGAGCATATTTTTCTGTTTCTGCAATTCTAAGCTGCTTTAGTCCTTTGCTACTAATATATTCACCTAATGTATTCTCATAACTCTCAGGTTTATAAGCTATTTGTACATCCTCAATAGTTTTATCATATTGAGTCATACATACATAGGTTACATCTAAACTTTCTCTTTCAAAACCTTTAAAATCCTTATCTTTTAAAGCTCTAGTTATCTCTCTTGCCCTATCTGGTCTAAAGTTAAAAAATATTATGGAATCTTTATTTTTTATAGTAGCTACCGGTTTACCATCCTTCACAATTACACTAGGAATTACAAACTCATCCGTTTTATTATCATGATAAGCATCATCTATAACTGCAAATGGGGAAGTACTAGTGTTTCCTTCACCTCTTACCATTGCATTATAGGCTAATTGTACTCTTTCCCATCTATTATCTCTATCCATAGCATAATATCTACCAGAAATAGTTGCAATTTCTCCTATTCCCTCACTATCTATATGGTTTTGTAACTCTTCTATAAATATTTTTGAAGATGTTGGCGATACATCTCTTCCATCTAAAAAGCAATGAACAAAAACTTTTTTTACACCCCTTCTCTTACAAAGAGTTATAAGAGCTTTTACATGATTTATATGAGAATGAACTCCTCCATCTGATAATAATCCTATTAAGTGAACAGCTGAGTTATTTTTCAACGCATCATCAATAGCAATATTAAAAGCTTTATTTTCAAAGAAATCGCCATCTTTAATTGATTTTGTTATTCTAGTCAATTCTTGATATATTATTCTTCCCGCACCTATATTTAAGTGTCCTACTTCTGAGTTACCCATCTGCCCCTCAGGAAGCCCTACATCTAGACCAGAAGCTGATAATGCGGTGTGAGGATATTTAGCCTTTAATCCATCGTAGTTAGGTTTATTAGCCTCTCTAACTGCATTTCCATCCACATTGTCGCTTATTCCAAAACCATCTAATATCATTAGCATTACTGGTTTTTTATTCATAATATTTGACCATCCTTTTATTAGTAATTTACAATAGCTGCAAAATCTGAAGCCTTAAGACTAGCTCCACCTATTAATCCTCCATCTATGTGTTCCTTTGACATTTGCTCTTTTATAGTTGATGGCTTAACTGATCCTCCATATTGAATTCTAACTTTATCTGCAACTTCTTCTCCGTATAACTTGCATATAACTCCTCTAATAAATCCTATTGTATTATTAGCATCATCAGCAGTTGCAGTTTTTCCTGTCCCTATTGCCCAAATAGGCTCATAGGCTATAACCATATTTTCAACTTGCTCTTTTTTTATTTCAATTAGATCTTGCTTTATTTGAGCCCCTAATACTTCTTCAGTTATTCCTAATTCCCTTTGCTGTAAACTTTCACCTACGCATAATATAGGCGTAATCTTATGATGAAAAGCAGTCTTTAATTTTTTATTAACAGTTTCATCAGTTTCATTAAAATACTGCCTTCTTTCACTATGTCCAATTATAACAAATTTTACTCCTAGTTCTTTAAGCATTAATGGAGAAACTTCTCCTGTAAAAGCACCTGACTCTTCAAAATGCATGTTTTGAGCTCCAACCATAATATTGCTTCCCCTACATTGTTCAACTACTGTTGGTAAACTTAAAAAAGTTGGACAAACTACTACATCACAGTTAGCATCATTTACTAAAGGCTTTAATTCCTTAACTAAATTTACTGCTTCTTCTATTGTATTATTCATCTTCCAGTTTCCTGCTATTATTGCTTTTCTCATGATTAATCCTCCTATCAATAACTTTACAACACATCTTTAATAACGCTAAAATATTCAAGTTTTTTCCGTAAAAGACATATTACATTTTTTCTCTAACTCAAATATAATATATTACTCTCAAAAAGGAAAGCAAATAAACAAGATTTTATCTTGTTTATTACTTTCTTTATAGATTTTTGCATTTACTTATTATTTAGAGCAACAATTCCTGGAAGTTCTTTTCCTTCTAAAAATTCTAAGGAAGCTCCACCACCTGTTGAAATATGGGTCATTTTATCTCCTAGACCAAATATATTAACAGCCGCAGCACTATCTCCTCCACCAATTATTGTAATTCCATCACAATTAGCCATAGCTTCTCCTACTGCTATTGTTCCCCTATTAAAGTTTTCAAATTCAAAAACTCCCATTGGACCATTCCAAATAATAGTTTTAGACTTTGCTATCACTTTCGCATATAATTCTCTTGTTTTTGGTCCTATATCTAAAGCCATATATCCATCTTGTATATTTTCATCTTCTGTTATTACTGGATTTGCATTTTTATCGAATTCTGTAGCTACTACATGGTCTATCGGTAGATATAATTTTACTCCTTTTTCTTTAGCCTTATTCATCATCTCTAGTGCATAATCAATTTTATCTTCTTCTACCCTTGATATACCCATTTTATATTCTTTAGCTTTAAGGAAAGTATATGCCATAGCTCCTCCTATAAGAAGATTGTCTACTTTCTCTAAAAGATTATTTATTACATTAATTTTGTCTGATACTTTAGAACCTCCTAAAATAGCAGTAAATGGTTTTTTAGCATGTTCTATAGCTTCTCCTAAGAACTTAAGCTCTTTCTGAATTAAATATCCGCAAACTGACTCTTCTACAAACTCAGTTACTCCTACTGTAGAACAATGAGCTCTATGTGCTGTTCCAAAAGCATCATTTACGAATAAATCACAAAGAGAAGCTAATTCCTTAGAATAATTTTCTTCATTTTTAGTTTCTTCTTTTCTAAATCTAGTATTTTGTAATAGTACTATATCTCCATCATCCATACTTGAAATATCTGATTTTGCGTTATCTCCCACTACGTCATCATCCGCTGCAAAAATTATATTCTTATTTAATAGCTCACTTAATCTCGCTGCTACTGGTGATAGCGAAAGCTCTGGTTTAGGCTCCCCCTTTGGTTTTCCTAAATGTGAACATAAGATAACCTTTGCATTATGGTTAACTAAGTACTTTATAGTAGGTATTGCTCCTAGCAGTCTATTTTCATCAGTAATTTTACCTTCTATTATAGGTACATTAAAATCACACCTTACTAAAACCTTTTTACCTTTCACCTGGATGTCTTCTAATGATTTCTTGTTAAATGACATATTAAAATCTCCTTTTTTTAAACTTATTGTAATAAAAATCTAGTTCAATCACAAATCTTAGAACTAGATTTTTATTACATACCTATTTTAACACATTTTGAAGATTATAATCTATCTGCAACATATTTTGTTAAATCTGCTAGCCTATTTGAGTAACCCCACTCATTATCATACCAAGCTACTACTTTAACTAGATTATCTCCCATAACCATAGTTGATAATGCATCTACAATTGAAGATCTCTCATCACCTCTAAAGTCCATTGAAATTAATGGTTCCTCAGAGAATCCTAAAATCCCATTAAGTTTTCCTTCTGCTGCTTCTCTTAAAGCCCCATTAACTTCTTCTGCGCTCACTGACTTGCCAAGTTCACATACTAAATCAGTCATTGAAACTGTTGGTGATGGAACCCTTACTGCCATACCATTTAATTTTCCTTTAAGCTGTGGTAAAACTAATGCAACCGCTTTTGCCGCTCCTGTAGTTGTTGGAATCATTGATTCTCCTGCAGCTCTAGCTCTTCTTAAATCTTTATGTGGCGCATCCAATATTTTTTGATCATTAGTATATGAGTGTATTGTAGTCATAAGCCCTTGTACTATACCAAACTTTTCATCTAAAACTTTTGCAAAAGGAGCTAAACAGTTAGTTGTACATGAAGCATTTGAAATAATATTATGATTTTTAGCATCATATTCATCTTCATTTACTCCCAGTACAATTGTTATATCTTCATTTTTTGCTGGTGCGGAAATTAACACCTTTTTAGCCCCAGCTTCTATATGAGTCTTNNTTTGCTTTTTCAGCATCTGTAAATAATCCTGTAGATTCTATTACAATATCTGCACCTTGAAGTCCCCATGGTATATTTTTAGGATCTCTCTCTGCAAATATTCTTATTTCCTTTTCATTAACTATAATTGAATTCTCAGTAGCTTCAACTGTTCCATTGAATTTTCCATAAAGGGTATCATACTTCAAAAGATGTGCTAGTGTCTCAGGATCTGTTAAATCATTAATTGCTACAACTTCTATGTCATTTCCATATTTATCTACCAAAACCTTAAATACATTTCTTCCAATTCTACCGAATCCATTAATTCCAACTTTAACCATTATAAAATACCTCCAACGTTTAATTTAATAATTTTTATATTAAACTTAATTGATATAAACAGACTTTTAGGAGATTTCATCCTAAAAATCCTTATCTAGAGATACATTTCCTTATATACATATTCATTCTAAAGCATAGAAGACGAAAAATCATAATATATTAATTTTAAAAATATATAAGTACTTTAGTAAATAACTCTAGGATAAAATCATTAAGTATTAACAATCAACTTTATTTAGAAATAGTTTTAAAATTTCTTTTGCCGTAGCCTCATCAGTAACTAATGTTGAATTTAATTTATCCATTTGTATAGCCATAATAGCTTTTGCTTTTTCAACACCTGCTGCTACAGCTATTACATTAGGAATATTTTCAATTCTATCTTTAGTTATTCCAATTGAAGGCATAGAATATACAACCTCACCTTTTCTATTAAAATAATGTCCATAAGCTTCTCCTATAGCTCCTAATTCTAATATTCTTTCCTTTACGTCCTTACCTAAACTTCTCTTATCACACATATCTTTAGCCAGCCCTATACCATGGATAAGAATATTTGATTTCTCTATATGTTCAAAAGTCTCCTTAATATCTGATTCCTTAATCAACGCTTTAAAAGAATCACTACTTATGTTATCTGGAATGTGTAACAATTCATAAGTAGCATCTAACTTATTTGCTAAAATCTCTACTAAGGTATTAGATTGTATTTCTGTTTCCTTTCCCATACCACCTCTTCCAGGTAAAACCTTTATATCTTTATATTTAGTCATTGGAAGGAAATTGTAAACTACCTCCTTAATTGTGCGTCCTCCTGTAAGGGATATTGTAATATCATCTTTAATAATACTTTTTAAATAATTACCCGCTACCCTACCAAGTTCAGTATATAATGAATTATCTTCTGTTACATTTCCCTTAATAACTATTACTTCTCTAACTTTAAGAATTTTCTTCAATTCCTCTTCTAAATTATTTAAACCACTTAATTCCTTCATAAAAGCCTTAAGTCCAATAAAAACTTCATCACCTTCTTCAGTAATGTACATACCAGAGGACTTAATGTCAATTAATCCTTGAGTTTTCAATAGATTTGTTTCGCTTCTTACAACCCTTTCACTTAAATTTACTATGGTTGACAGCAGCCTTCTGCCTATGGGTTCTCTATACTTTATATTTTTTAATATGGTATATCGCATCTCTAAAACTTCTAGCAATTCCGGCACTACCTTCTGCTGTAATTTCAATAACTTCTCCATCTTTCACCTCATTGACAAAATATGTCCCTATGGACACAATTTGTCCCATAAACATTTTAAATCCCTATTTATATTATATGACAATATTCATTGTTTGTGAAGTACTTATGTTAATTTATATAAGTTATATTTCTACATTCATCTACAATTTATTCAAAAAAATTAATTCCATATAAATCATATTAATAAATTAATGCTTCATATGGAATATCAAAATCTATATTAATCTTTTTCGTTGAGATGAGGATTTTATTCCTAACTCCTCTCGATATTTAGCTATAGTACGTCTAGAAATATCTATGCCTTTTTCATTAACAATTTTACATATAACTGAATCAGATAGTGGTTTTGACTTGTCTTCAGATTCTATTATATTCTTTATCATATCTTTTACACTAACAGATGATATATCTTGACTTAAAATGTTTACACTGTTAGTAAACAAATCCTTTATTCTCTTAATTTCCCCTGTATGAAGAGCTACATATTTATCTCTAATAGCTCTACCAACCGTAGATTCATGCATGTTTAAACTATTAGCTATATATTTAATAGTCATAGGTTTTATATAATTATTCCCCTTATCTAGATACTCCTCTTGATTTTTAACTATTTCCTCCATGACTTTACACAAAGTATTTTTTCTATTTTGTATACTTTTAATCAAAAACATAGCACTACTTATTTTGTCTTTTACATAATCTATAGCTTCCGAATCATTACTGCTATTAATTACATCTTTATATGTATTATTAATTATTAATTTAGGTAATAAATTATCATTCATTAAAATTACATATTCATCACTTATTTTTTTTATATAAACATCTGGAATCAAATATCCAATCTCTTCACCAGTAAAAAATCCCCTGGTAGGTTTAGGTTCCAATTTTTTTATTATATCTTCACATTCTTGAACTCTTTTAGCCACTATTCCAAGTTTTTTACCTATTAATTGATATTTTCCTTTTGATAATTCATATAAATAATTATTTATTATTTCCTCAACATAATTATTCATTATATTTTTCCTATGCAGTTGAAGTATCAAACATTCATTCAGTGACCTAGCACATATTCCAGGCGGTTCAAGTCCCTGAACTATATCTACACATCTCATAGCTGAATCTTTTGAAATACTCAGTTCTTCCATTAAATTATCTATAATCTTTTCATCTAAATATCCTCTATGATCGATATTATCTACAATATATCTACAAATACACTCGTCTTGTCTATCTAAATTACTATGCATAACTTGTTCTCTTAAGTAATCCTTAATAGTAGGTTTGCTACTTATAAAATTAAAAGGTGATACCAAATCATCTTCTTCATGTTTGTAGTATGATCTATCATTATAATTATCCATGGCCATGTCTCTAATTAATTCTCTATACTCTCTCAATTCATTATCAACTATTTCTTCTTTAGCTGTTTCTAAATTATTTTCTACTTCCAAAACTACATTTTCTTGTAATTCCTTATCAATATGTTGTAAAAGTTCATAGGATGACATTTGTAATAACTTTATTGATTGTTGCATCTCCATTGTCATAATCAATTTTTGTTCTTGTGATAGCCTTAAATCAAAGCCTAAATTCATAAATATCCCTCCTACTCATCTTAACTAATCATATCATAAATTATATGATATTTCTAATTAAATAGAGCCAAATCCATATTTCCCTACAATAATTTATAAAAAGAGAGTTAGCCTATAACAAACTAACTCTCTAAACTATATTATAATTTAAATTAATTTAAATATTATCTACCATTCTTTTCATATGCTTCTCCTGAAGCAGCTGGTGCATTTGTTTTACCTACAAAGCCAGCAAGTGCTAACATAGTTAATAGATATGGTATAATTGTAAATACTTCAGATGGCAATGACCATCCAAGCCCTTGGGCAAATATCTGGAATGATTCACCAAAAGCAAATAACAAACATGCTCCAAATGAACCGATAGGTGTCCAGTTACCAAAGATTACAGCTGCTAAAGCAATGAATCCTCTACCTGCTATCATTCCTTCTCTATATATTGGTGTAATACCAATTGATAAAGCAGCTCCACCAAGACCAGCCAACATTCCTGATAATATTACACAGATGTATCTTACTAGGTATACATTTATTCCTAGTGTATCTGCAGCCTTTGGATGTTCTCCTACAGATCTAATTCTAAGTCCAATAGAAGTTTTGTAAAGTACAAAATGGGCTACAAATACCAATACTATTGCCATTATTACAAACCAGTTTAATCCAGATAAAATATCACCAATAATAGGAATATTCACAATGAATTTTGGTAAATTGTAAGGAAGAAGGGTCACCAAGTCTGTTTGACCTCCCTTTCCATTGAATAATATATATATCAAGAAACTAGCTAGAGCTGTAGCAAACAAGTTAATAGCTGTACCAGAAATAACCTGGTCTGATTTTAAGTGAATACTAAGAACTGCATGAATTAATGCAAGTAATCCACCCGCTACTAAAGCAAACACTATTCCTACTACAGGACTACCTGTTATATATGTTCCATATACAGCAAAAAATGCTCCTATGGTCATCATACCTTCAAGACCTATATTTACTACTCCTGAACGCTCAGAAAACACTCCTCCTAAGGATGTGAAGATAAGAGGTGTAGCTATTCTTAAAGTAGCTGTTATTAATGAAATGATACTAACAACAATTATATTATCCATTCATTATCTCCCCTTTCTTTTTCTTATTTCCAAAGTAAGTCACAATGTAATCTGTTGCTACAAATATAATAATTACTGATTGAATTAAAAATACTATTTCTTTTGGTATTCCACTAATTTGAAGAGCTCTTGAACTACTATTTAAAGCTCCGAACAATATGGCTGATAAAATACATGCTACTGGATTTTTCTTGGCTAACAGTGCTACTGCTATACCATCAAACCCATAGCTAGGAACTACCATAAAATCTTGAATTAAATGTTTCACACCAGCTACATGTGTAGCTCCACCAAGTCCAGCTATAGCTCCTGATAAAACCATAGCTAAAACTGCATTCTTAGCAACATTTACTCCACCATATTCTGCACCATGAGGATTTATACCAACGGCTCTTATCTCATATCCGATGGTAGTTTTCCATAATATAAATGCCATAATAATAGCTGTTATAATACCTATAAATAAACTTATATTAGCTGAGCTTCCTTGAACAAACCTTGCAAGTTTTGCACTTTCTTGTATCATTGGAGTTGCAGCCTTTCCCGGAACTCCGAATGCCGTTCTAAGTATAATGTAGTTTGCAAGTGCTATAGAAATATAGTTCATCATAATTGTATTTATAACTTCACTAGTTCCAAATTTCGCTTTAAGAAATCCTGGTATTCCTCCCCAAATTCCTCCAGCAACTATACCACTTACAATTATTAATGGAATGTGTATTATAGGACTTAATCCTGGTATTGTTCCTACTATAGCAGCTGCAACCATACCTAGTACAAATTGACCACCTACACCAATATTAAATAGTCCACATCTAAAAGCTACAGCATTAGCTACACCAGTAAAAATTAAAGGTGTCACTTCCGCTAGAGTAGCCATGGTATTCCTTTTTGTTCCAAAACTGCCAGTCCATATAGTTGAAACTAAATCAGTCAAAGCTGTAAAATATTGAGTTACTGAATACCCTTTTGCCCACATAACAAAAAATACTGATATAAATAAAGAAAGTATAACTGCTACTACAGGAAAGAGTATAGCCTTTATTGTATCCTTAACTTTACTACTCATTTTATTTCTCTTCCCCTTTCTTATCTAAGCTTCCACCAGCCATTAGTATACCCAGTTTTTGCTCATCCGCATCTTTTCTGTCTAAAATATCTACTATTTCACCGTCATACATTACCGCAATTCTATCTGAAAGAGCTAAAATTTCATCTAATTCTAAAGATACTAAAAGTACCGCTTTTCCTTTATCTCTCTCATCTACAAGTCTACTATGAATATATTCAATAGCACCTACATCTATACCTCTTGTAGGTTGAGCTGCAATTAACAATGTTGGGTCTTTAGAAATTTCTCTAGCTGCAATTAACTTTTGTTGATTACCTCCAGATAAAGCAGATGCATTTACTTCATTACTCGGTGTTCTTACATCAAACTCTTCTATAAGTGTGTCACAATGTTTTTTAATAGCCTTATAGTCCATCATAATGCCTTTATTAAATTCTTTGTTTTTATGAATTCCAAGAATAGAGTTTTCAAATAATGAATATTTTAGTATAAGTCCTCTTTTATGTCTATCTTCAGGAATATGTCCAATACCTGAGTCAATAATTTCTCTAGGAGATTTTCCATATAAATCTTTTCCATTTAATAATATTTTTCCATTATGACCTTTTCTAAGACCTGTAAGTACTTCTAGTAGTTCTGTTTGTCCATTCCCATCTACTCCTGCAATCCCTAAAATTTCGCCTCCGTTAACAGTAAAGGAAACATTTTTCACAGCAGGAATCCCTCTTTGATCATTTGCAGATAAATTTTCAACCTTAAGAACTTCTCCTGTTAATTCAGATTCTCTTTTTTCTACTACTAAATTTACTTTTCTTCCAACCATCAACTCAGCTAATTCATCAATACTAGTATCAGTAGTATTAACGATACCAGTAACCTTACCTCTTCTAATTATAGTAACCCTATCACTCATACTCATAACTTCTTTCAATTTATGAGTTATAAGAATGACAGACTTTCCTTCTTTTTTCAAATTATCTAATATTTTGCCTAATTCCTCAATTTCTTGTGGAGTTAAAACCGCTGTTGGTTCATCAAGAATTAATATCTTTGCCCCTCTATAAAGGGCCTTAAGAATTTCCACCTTTTGCTGCTGTCCTACAGATATATCTTCAATCACAGCATTTGGATCTATGGAAAATCCATATTTATCTGACAGTTCTTTCACATCATTATAGGCTTTTTTTCTGTCTAGGCATAACCCTTTATTTGGTTCACATCCAAGTACAATATTTTCAGCTACTGTAAAGTTGTGAACTAACATAAAATGTTGGTGAACCATTCCTATTCCAAGCTTTATCGCTTCACTAGGGTTGTTAATTTTAACTAAATTTCCATTAACATAAATATCACCTTTTTCTTGCTGATACAAGCCATAAAGTATATTCATTAAGGTAGTTTTTCCTGCACCATTTTCACCCAACAATACGTGTGTTTCTCCTTGCAATAAATCAAAGTCCACACTGTCGTTTGCGATGGTGCCAGGGAAAACTTTAGTTATACCTTTCATTTCAATTACTTTTTCCATTTCCCTTCCTCCTTATAATATTACCTACGTTTACATACTACATTAAAATGCTCAATATTAGTTAAAATACCTATATGTACTTTATAGAATCCATCTCCCATTATACCATAAAAATATTTTATTGAATATTTTTTTATACAACTTCATTCTAATAAAAATATATTAACAAAACTAATAAAAAAAAGCTAGATGTAAAATCTAGCTTTTTTCTTGCGTTCTTATCGCTTATTTATAATCAATAGCTTCTTGTCTTGTAGCAGGCACTTTAATTTTACCTTCTTTAATTTTAGCTTCAAACTCTTCTGCTTTCTTAATTACATCAGCAGCAGTATTGTCTTTAGTTGTTGCAGCCATACCTACTCCACCTTCAGCAATACCTAACTCAACATGACCAGCTTTGAATGTTCCATCTATAACTGCTTTTGTTGCATCGTAAGTGGCATTATCAACTCTCTTCATCATAGAAGAAAGGATAACATCTTTAAATTTCGGAAGAGAAACCGCTTGGTCCATATCAACACCGATAGCCCAAACTTCTTTTCCTTCTTTCTTTAATTCTTGTGCTCTTTGGAATAAACCAATACCACATCCACCAGCTGCATGATAAATTACGTCACAACCAGCTCCATATAAT